>DATMYS010000055.1:0-4426 GCA_035560835.1 Methanosarcina sp. | reverse complement strand
ATTTTAATAGAATTTCTCAACTTCGCGCTTAACTTCTTCAGGAGAAAACTTTTGCCTTACAAGGGGCTTTTCCTGAATTGCCGGAATTCTCTCCTCAAATATATCTCTCTCGTATTTATAAAAAATGCCATTCGGGATTTCATCTCCCCACTCCAGAGATTTCTCAAATGCTTTTATACGGTTATAGGGATCATAGTCATCCCCAAGCTTGTAAATCCTATCTTTGTACCATTTAAAGGTGTTTATCTTATTAAAGGTAACACAGGGTTGAAGAATATCAAGAAGAGCAAAGCCCCTATGTGTTATGGCAGCTTTCATAAGCTCTTTAAGATACTCCTGATCACCTGCGAACCCCCGGGCTACGAAGCTACAGTTCTGGGAAATTGCCATGGCAAGTGGATTCATTGATTCCTGAAGGACGCCATAAGGCTGAATTGTTGTGTAGGTTCCCTCGGCTGTAGTAGGAGATGCCTGCCCCTTGGTCAGCCCGTAAACCTGGTTATTGTGCACGAACAGGGAAATATTAGGGTTCCGGCGGATTGCATGAAGGAAGTGGTTTCCTCCTTCCCCATAGCAGTCCCCATCTCCTGCAACTGCGATCACATGAAGGAAATGGTTGGCAAGTTTTGCAGCCGTAGCCACAGGAAGAGTTCTTCCATGCAACCCATTAAATGTATGGCATTTAATATAGTGGGGAAGTTTTCCGGCCTGGCCTATTCCCGAAACTACAAGGACTTCCCAGGGCTCAATACCAAGTTCGACAAGTGCCTGTTGGATAGTCGAAAGAATTTGAAAATTTCCGCATCCAGGGCACCAGGCTGGAACCTGCCCTTTATAATCTTCAGATGTAACCATGCAACTCCTCCTTCAGGTTTTCGATTGTAAAAGGTCTCCCATCGTATTTGCCGATCTGGTGGGAAAATTCGAATCCGGTTTCTGCCCTTATAAGTTTTGCAAACTGCCCTGTAGCGTTGTTTTCTATGCAAATAGTAAGGTCTGCGTTCTCAAGAAACTCGATATAATCGAACCTGTCTCGCTCGGAAAGAGGGTAAATCTGGCTGAAGTGCAGCATTGCAACTTTCTTGTCCTTAGATATTGTATCAACAACCTCTTTTATCACACCGTAGGTGGACCCATGCCCTACGAGCACTATTTTTGGAGAGGGATCGCCGTATAAAAGCGGAGCTTCGATTTCTTTCTTTATAAGCGGCAGTTTATTCAGCAGCCTTTTCTGAACCATTTTGATGCGGGTCTCGGAGTCTTCTACAATATGCCCATCTTCGTCATGTTCATCGCTATCTGCTACGACAAGGTGTTTTCCGGCTTCTCCAGGGACTGCAAGAAGAGAAATTCCTGTGCTGGAATATTTGTAACGTTTATAGTCCTCAACGCCTTTAAGATCCTCTTCCCTCAGCCGGTAATCATTATAAATCAGGTTCTCCAAATCGAGGTTCTCAAAGGTCCATTCGGATTCTGCGAGATACTGGTCAGACTGGATAAACACAGGGATCTGGTATTTTTCCGCAAGTTCGAAAGCTCTGTTAGTCAGGTAAAAAGCCTCTTCTGGAGTTCCCGGCTCGAAAATAACTCTTGGAAACTCTCCGTGGCCTGCATGGAGAATAAAAAGCAGGTCTCCCTGCTCGGTGCGCGTGGGAAAACCCGTAGCCGGTCCAGGGCGCTGCATTTCCGCAATTACAAGAGGAGTTTCCGTCATTCCTGCAAGGGAAAGCCCTTCTACCATAAGGGCAAATCCTCCTCCTGACGTTCCGGTCATAGCCCTTACACCTGCAAAAGAGGCTCCTATCGCCATATTAATAGCTGCAATTTCGTCTTCAGCCTGCTCAACAACGAGATTATACTCTTCTGCCCTGGAAGCCAGGTACTCCATAATTCCTGTTGAAGGCGACATAGGATATGCCGAATAAAACTTGCAGCCGGATATAATTGCTCCCACACTAATTGCCTGCAGCCCGGTTATGAGCATGAGCTTTTTGGCTTCAGGCTCACGGATTCCAAAGGTTTCGCACCTTGGACAATTTGTAAGAGCGTATTTATATCCCGCTTCTGCACAGGCTATATTGTTCTGGACGACCTCTTCCCCCTTTCTCAGGAAAGTTTCTCTCAGGATCTCTTTCAATGCTTCAAGCCCGAGATCAAGCAGCCCGAGTGCTGCCCCGGTTGCTACTGTGTTTGCCATAACACTGTTCTTTCCGACATCCAGCGCTATCTTTCGGAAAGGAATATCTATGAATTCCGGCTCTTCAAACTTTTTTTTGGCAATTTCCGAGTCATATAGAATAAATCCTCCATCTTTCACATTCTTTCTGGCGACTTTGATGGTGTTCAGGTCAAGAGCCAGAAGAATATCGACCATCTCTCTGGAGGCCGAGATTTTCTGGTCGGAAAGCCTTATCTGGTAAAAATTATGTCCTCCCCTTATCCTTGACATGTAGTCCTGGTGAGTAAATACATGATATCCTATTCGAGAGAAAACCTTTGCAAGAGCTCCTCCTATGGTCTGCAGCCCTTGCCCGGCTTCTCCTCCTATTCGAAGCGTATATTCCAGAAACTTAACCCCCATATTTTTCTTAATTTTACACTTCTCTTCAGCTTTTCGGGTCGCTCAGTTTACCAGTTTTTTATCCTGTAAATCCTGATCAGTGAGTTTTAGTTTATGGCTAATTGTACAGGTTTTAACTGCGATTCTGTGACTTATTAGTTGGCGAAATTCATTAAAACTCAGATATAGAGCCTGTTTTAAACGATAACAATAAAATAGAAATTTTATTGGCCAATTTTCCGTATCTTTTTGCCACTAGCCCTATTGAGCTTACCTTCTTTTGAGTTCCCCGAGAAAATATAATTATTTAACTTTAAATAATTTTGCTTCCTCTCCTTATCTGGAAAATTAGCGAAAAGAAAGTACTGTTAAAAATAGGGTTGATATATTAAGACAGGCACTTAGGTCGTAATTTATCCGGAAGATCTCCACAAGCCTTTTTTGAAAAGGCTTGCTTTGCGCCGTTTAATCACGCCGTTGAGAGAGATTTTCGAAGCCTTTTTTGAAAAGGCTTGCGTTAGAACTTTCCACGGCCTAGCTGGGCATGAGCACGGGCAAGATGTCCTGCAGCCTGGGCTCCTATAAGGGACACTTCTCCTGCAAGCACGGCAGAAGCTACGATTTCTGCAAATTTCCTGGAGTTTACTCCGGGTACATCACCTGCTCCTGTAACGTCAAGAATATTCAGGCAATCCCTCTGGGTCCCAAGGCCAGTGCCTCCCCCAACGGTTCCCACAGGCAGTGCAGGCAGAGTAACAGAACAGTGAATTTCTTCATATTTTGTTAGCTCCATGCTCGTAATTGCAGTGCTCCCTTCAACAACATGGGCTGCATCCTGTCCACAGGCTAGATAAATCGCAGCAATAATATTTGCAGCCTGAGCATTGAAGCCAAGTGCTCCTGCTCTTGCTGAACCCAGCAAGTTTTTACTGTAGTTTACCTCAAACATAGATTCAGGCGTACATTTCAGGGTCTCATTGACGATTTCTTTTGGAATCGTAACCTCGGCTACAACAGTTTTTCCTCTTCCCAAAATTGTGCTTATGGAGGCAGGTTTTTTGTCGGTACACATGTTTCCTGAAAGTGTTACCGGATGTGCGCCGAATTCATCTTCTATAAGGTGCATCACTGCATCAGTAGCTATAGTAACCATGTTCATGCCCATGGCATCTTTTGTATCGTACGAGAACCTGAGGTATACGTATGTGCCGGTTACGAAGGGTTTTACGGAAAGCAGCTTCCCAAAACGTGTCGTTTTTTCGGCAAATGATTTCATTTGTTCGAAGGTCTCAGGACGTTTTACCCACTCATAAAATTCTTTAGCCCTGCCAAGACTCTCAAGCTTAAAAACAGGCGCTCTGGTCATCTCGTCCTCAAAGACCCTTACATTTGCTCCACCTGATTTCGTGATAACCGAACAGCCGCGATTTACGCTGGCAACAAGAGCCCCTTCAGTTGTAGCAAGCGGAATGTAGTATTTGGAATTCGCATATTCACCGTTTACCTTCAGAAGTCCGGCAACCCCAAGGGGAATCTGAACTGCACCGATCATGTTTTCAATATTCCTTTTCGATGCGGCTTCAACATCAAGGGAAAAATTCTGGATATGCTCAAACTCGAGTTTTGCAAACTCTTGTATTGCAAGCCGCCTGATTTTTACTGAAGTCACAGGGTCTGCAAATTCCTCAATCTTACGAAGAGCCACATCTCCATCCAGAACCTTTTGTAAGAGAACTTTCTCTTCCTCACTTAATTCATAATTCTGTAAAAACATGAAATCACCTGCTGAGATTGTTTTTTCTATTCCTTAAAAATTAATTGACTGAAGGGCTGAAATATTTAACATTAAATAATTATTTTAAAGTA
>DATMYS010000054.1:0-2693 GCA_035560835.1 Methanosarcina sp. | reverse complement strand
GAATTGTAGCGCTTACAGCACTTATAAATTATGAAATAAATGAAACCCATTTTCGGGCTTCATCTGCTTCTCAGGAAGCTTTTTTGACAATTAATTTTTCTCGACAAGTTTTGCTTCCAGGATCTTTAAGGAGCCAGTGTCGCCCTGCCATTCAACTTCACTTTTTACAATCTCGATCCGCTTTTTAAAAAAGGGGGCATCAAGCACAACAGTTTCATATTCCCCGCCTTCTCCGGCCATGTGAACCATATACCGCTTATTGAGGGCTTTGAGATGTTCGATCGAGTTTACATTAATAGGACGACCCAACCAGGATTTATCGAGGCCGTCAGCTGCGACCCTGACAATCCGGATATCGAGCACTTTTGACATCTCATTGAGCAATTCTTCAGGATCCCTGTGCCAGAGGGGGGTATAGACCTTAAGCCCCAGGGCATCGCAGATCTTCTTCACCCTACCTGCCTGGTACTGGGATTCAATCGCACCTACGGATACCCCGTCTACATCTACTTTCTTAAGAGCAAGGGTTAGGTCATCCAGTTCAAGTTCCTTTATTCCGCTTGACTCTTGCTGGACCAAGGGGATTTCACAGGCGGCAGAGATTAGTTCTACCATGTGGAGGTTGATGGAATGGTACATGTAGGAATCGTCCCTTGCGGGAACAATATTAATCAGGTGGGTGACCTCATGCCCTTCTTGGAGGGCTTTATATATGGCAAAAATCGAGTCCTTGCCACCGGAAATCAGTGCTGCGAGTTTCATCGGCATCCCTTTTTGTTTTACTATCTTTTTCGTACGTCGGGGTTATAATGCGTGGATCATTAAGTAATATTTTATATACTTTTTGACTTTTGATCATGCTTCCTTCGGTATTTGCAATCTCAGCATTCTTTCTCAAGCCTTTCAAAATTGGCTTCGTAACGGACTTTCATTTCTCCCCAGGTGGGAAGGCCTGTCTGACAGCCCCGAGTCTGCACAGCAAAAGAAGCTACGGCAGACCCTATTTTTCCACAGGTGGGAAGCGAGTATCCTCTGGTGAGTGCGAGAAGGAAACCTGCCCTGTAGGCGTCTCCTGCCCCGGTGGGATCTGCAGCTTGAACAGAAATCACAGGAATTAAGAATTCTTCATTACCTGTATATATCCTACTGCCCCTGGAATCGTATGTGACCACTATGATGTCGATCATTGCCTTGAGTTCAGAGAAACTTTTTCCAGTCATCTCTGAAACTCGCCTGATCTCGTGTCGGTTCGCAAAAAGGATGTCAGTATGAGAGAGTATGAGTTCGAGGTTTTCTTTCGAGTACGTAACAAGATCCTGGCCCGGGTCAAAGGATACGAAACCGGCAATTTGTGCGAGCTTCGCATTATACACCGAGTCAGCAGTTGCAAGATGGACAAAATCTACAGGTTCGGGTTCCAATTCCTTGAATTTTGAAGAGGCTCCCCAGTAAAAATAGGTTGTCTGGTTGTCTTCCTTGTCAGTGAAAATAAAAGCTTTGGAAATTTTCCTATCTTCAATTCTATAAAGTCGGGAGAGGTCAACATTCGCTTCTGTAAGGAGTTTTTCATATCCGGAACTTACAAAATCCGTACCTACAGGGGAAATCAGCTGACTTTTTCCCCCCAGCTTTGCGATGGCGACCGCAATATTGGCAGCCCCTCCGCCAGGGTATTCTTCGTAGTCAATGACAGG
Organism: Methanosarcina sp.; assembly: GCA_035560835.1. Taxonomy (GTDB): domain Archaea; phylum Halobacteriota; class Methanosarcinia; order Methanosarcinales; family Methanosarcinaceae; genus Methanosarcina. The sequence goes on along the minus strand of DATMYS010000054.1, from coordinate 999 downwards.
AGACGACTCGTTTTTTCCTGCGATTCTTTCAACATCTACAATGTAATCAAGGGCAGTGTGCCCTACGATGGAAATTACTCTGTCCATGTAGTGTCCTCTTTTTTCATGGGTTGTGAAAAAGCCCGGGTCTTTATGCCGGATTCAACTTTAAAAACAAAGCCTGGAGGAGAGATAAAACTTGCTTTTTTGCTGGGCTTCTAATGAGGATAGTATTCTTTTCTCACAAAGGTTTCTTTTCTCACCGAAAGTCTCTTTTCAGCCTTATAAAATCAGGTCTGAACAAAACCCAGAGACATAACTAGCCGCAGCATAATGTCTTATTCTGTCCCTAACAGGTTCTGGAGAAATTGTTATTTGCCTGTTTTGCTCTTCTGTTGCTGTTCGCTCTTCTCGGCTGACCTTTCGAATTCGGTGACTTCGACAACTGTCAATGGAATGTCCCGGAGAGATTTCCCTATAACGGATTTTGCGATCCTTTCTGCGTGTTCGGCAGATTCGGCATCAAAAACCTTCATCTCAAAAATAAGACCTACAAGAGCGGTGTTTGCTGCTATGAAAACACTGCTAAAAGGCTCACCGCACACCGGGCAGGACGTAGTGCCCACGTCAACCTCTACAAAGTCCAGTTTAGGGTTCAGGCGTTTTCCAGCTTCTGAAATCGCGACTCCTATAGCATCATCAGCCGTCTTTACATCTCTAACCAACCAAGCTGCTTCAAGTACCACATGGAAGTTTTTCATTATAGTCCACCATAGTTATTCTGTTTACACGTTTTTCAAGAAGATTTCCCGATTGGGAAAGTTTTTCACAGAATCTAAAGAATAGAATAAAGTATATAAATTGTTTCTGCTTCAAATAGGATAGTAGCACATTTGCTTTTATATGGTTTTTCAGTTAAGTTTTTAGTCCTGCAACTTTAATCCTTCCAATTGAGACCTCTATGCTTTCTCCCAAAACCAGGTTAAAGCATTTTTAATTTCCTTTTATTCTTCATTAGTT
>DATMYS010000053.1:0-3302 GCA_035560835.1 Methanosarcina sp. | reverse complement strand
CTATATATTTATATAGTTCTTTTACACATACTTTCCTTACTGTTGTAGAATAACCTTAACAATCAGAAACAAGGGGAAACAGTTTTTTGACTCAAGAATGCTCTGATGACTCAGACGAATCTGATCGTAACCGTAGTTTCTTGTGTTTTTTAGGACTTCATGAATGGAAGCGGAAAAGCGGTGCATTGTGCTTTTTGCCAACAGTGCTCGAAAAACGTTATGAATGCATACATTGTGGCAAATACAAGGTGACTTTTGAAAGGGAGAAAAGCTCTTACAGCCTTCCTGCTGGGAGGTCTTAACTGCAAAGGATTTTACAGTCCCTTTATTTTTTGTCTACTTTTTTTCTTTCTTTTAATTATCTTCCTGCTGTCTTTTTCCTTGCTCGTAAAGTTAATCTATCTTAACTTAGTTTGTTAGAGCTATGAAAAGAATTGTGATTCTCGATTACGGGCTTGGAAACCTCCGCAGTGTCCAAAAAGGGCTTGAGCACGTCGGATCAAGTCCCGCAATCTCAGGGGATCCTGAGGAAATTCTTGCCGCAGACGGTTTAATTCTCCCAGGTGTCGGCGCTTTTGTGGACGCGATGAAGTGCCTTGCCTCCATCAAAGGGATTATAGAAGAATACGCACGGTCAGGCAAGCCGATGCTCGGGATCTGTCTTGGACAACAGGTTCTTATGAGTTCTTCAGAGGAAGGAAAACTTACTGACGGGCTTGACCTTATTTCTGGCAAGGTACTGCGATTTCCAAAATCCGAATTAAAGGTGCCTCATATTGGCTGGAACAATCTAAGAATCAAGCAGGATCACCCACTGTTTGAAGGAATTCCTGACAACTCTTTCGTGTACTTCGTCCATTCCTACTACGTGGACACGACGCCTGAAAACACCCTTGCAGCCTGCAATTATGGGCTGGATTTTTCCGCGTCTGTCGTAAATTCTAAAGGTAATGTTATGGGTACCCAGTTCCATCCTGAAAAAAGTGGAGCTACCGGGTTGAAGATTCTGAAAAACTTTGTAGACATGTGCTGAGAGTATTTCTCTAAGAATTATCCCCTATGCTCAAAATTTATTTTTTTCGTTTTTCTGGGTTATTGAGTTCTAATTCCTATCTACTTTACGATAAAGCATTTGAAATCAATAGACTACCTCAAATTAACAGACTACCTAAATTAATAGACTGATACTTGAATTCCAAACTATTCTGCCCTGCACACCTTTCAGGGCAGAAGATCTGCAAGAGATGGTTACTATGGATATAGAAGGCTACGCAAAACGGGCTCTCAGGGAGGACCCCTCAAACGAAGCAGGGCTTGAGGCAAAGCTGGCTTCAAGAATTCTTGAAATTAAACATATAAGCTTGGAAAGAGCTCATGAGATCGCGGCTGCGGTTGTTTGTGAGGCAAAAGCAACACTTGATGTGAAAGGAGACGTGTTAAGTTCCACTTTCTCCGGAGTTTCAATGGGAGAATTCGGGGTAGGCTCCAGAGGCACAGGGGACTTTTATGTCCACTCCAAGCTCGGGGAAGTTATAGGCAAGACAGATGCTGTTGTGGATAGCTCCCAGCTTGACGACTCAGGGGTTGTCAAAATCGGCGAAGACTACCTAGTGGTCACCATTGATGGGATTCATTCTCGCCTGAGCGACTTTCCTTTTCTCTCGGGCTTTCATGTAGCTCGGGCAGCTCTGCGTGATGTATATGCTATGGGAGCTCGCCCTCTGGCAATGCTTTCCGATATTCACGTAGCAGACGACGGGGATGTAGCAAGGATCTTCGACCATATCGCAGGAATAACCACGGTCTCTGAACTTACCGGAGTACCTCTTATTACAGGAAGCACGCTTCGAATCGGCGGGGACATGGTCATAGGTGAACGCATGACAGGCGGGGTTGGGGCTGTAGGCATAACCTCTTCGCTTACTTCGCGGAACCGGACCGAAGCAGGAGACCTTATTCTTATGACCGAAGGCGCAGGTGGAGGTACGGTTTCCACAACTGCGCTTTACTACGGGATGCATGAGGTTGTGGAGGAAACCATCAATATTCGTTTCCTGGAAGCCTGCGAGACCCTTTTGCGGTCCGGACTGCATAAAAAAGTCCATTCGATGACTGATGTTACCAACGGAGGAATCCGAGGGGATGCAAAGGAAATCTCAAAGACTGCAGGGGTAAAACTTGTCTTTGAAGAAGAAAAGATAAGGGCGCTTGTGAACCCAAAGGTGCTTTCAATGCTTGAGAGCCTGAAAATCGATTATTTAGGAGTCTCTCTCGATGCCCTGCTTATAATTGTTCCACCCTTGTATGCTGATGAGATCCTTGATACTATCAGGGCTTCAGGCATTAAAATTGATGTTATAGGGCGTGTTGAGGAAGGAAATGGAGCTGAAATCTTCTTAAATGGCGAATGCAGGGACTTCACACCAAGGTTTAGAGAGTCTGCCTATACACCTGTTAAAAAAGTTCACGGGGAAGAAAATCCCAGGGACTTTGAAGAAATGAGAGCAGCAATTGATAAGGCTGCACTTGAAGCAATTGAAAAGAAACAAAAAGTACTCGAAAAAATAAGAAGTAAATAAAGCCTTTTTTGAAAAGGCTTTGGCGAAAATTAGTTGTGTCCCTGAGTTATTGATCCTTACTTAGAGAGTTAAACAAAAATAAGTGCTCTTTGTTTTAATTCATTCGATCAAATGAATATAAATCTGAAACAAAGAGCATTTCCTACGATTCCTAATAATAAATATGAGCTCATCCCAAAACTTGTTAATTTCAATATTACTGTTGACATTACAACTTCAAGGTCTGATATTTCTTTGATTTCATGTTTTGGAAACACTTTTTTACAAGACTCTATTGAGCTAAAGAGCCTTTCTATTATACTTTTTTACTCGTTCCAAGGTGTCCAAGTGTACAAGTATCAGATTCTGGCTTACAGCTGTGAACCTGTTCTTACGAAAACTTTCTCCAACAAGATTTGGGCAGAATTTGCATCTGCACTTCTGGCTCGCATCCAAGGAATACCCGTAATATGGGCGCACTGCCGAAAAATAGCACATTGCTTAATTTCAATTACAGATATTCATGAAATTGATTAAAGTGTTAATTGTTATAGGACTTACGCACTTGAAGTACAAAATCAAGTACAATTGGAGTTGTGATTGATTTTGTATTTTATACAGTTAAGGGTTTAATGCTATTGATTTCTCAGTCCAACTGCGTAAGTCCTAGCTAACTTAAAGTTCTCAAGATAGTCTTTATACTTTTCATGTCGAAGAGCTTTACTGCTTGGGAGTAACATCTCA
>DATMYS010000052.1:0-3326 GCA_035560835.1 Methanosarcina sp. | reverse complement strand
ATTCTAAATTCTTAAAAATCTAAAAATAAGGATTATGGGAAGGTTATATGATTTTAGATCTTAAGACAGTTCTTTATTTCCAGCAAGAATCGACGAAACCTCCACAATTTACTAGAAATCATCTATTTTAGGTAAGTGGTTATGGCCCACTATACAGTACCGACAGCCATATCTCTCAACATACCTCCTAGTCGTCTCATCAATCCTCCTAATCTGTTCTGTATACACATCCCATCTCCCAATAAACTCAAATGTGTGATCATATCCAGATCCTGCTAGGGAAAAGATATTTACAAAACATCCACGAACTTTGTAACATGAATTTCGGATTTTTGATTTTCCCAGGATTGGAAGAGCTTGATCTTGTCGGCCCGTGGGAAATAATATCACTCTGGAGCAAATTTGCCCAGGGGCCTGAAAAATGTATCATGGTTGCCGAAAATCCCGAGCCCGTGATCTGTAACAAGGGAATGTCCGTAAATCCTCATGTCACTTTTGCGAATTGCCCTCAGCTGGACTTTCTTCTTGTGCCGGGCGGTGAAGGCACGCGCAGAGAAGTAGATAACCCAGCTCTGATTCAATTCGTTGCCGAGCAAGCTCAATATTGTAGAGCTGTGCTGTCCGTCTGTACTGGCACATTTATCCTTCACCGTGCCGGCCTGCTCTCAAACAGGCGAGCTACTACCCACTGGGCTTCACTCCAGAAACTGCGAGAACTGGGTGACGTGGAGGTAGTGGAAGATCGAATTGTTAAAGACGGAAATCTATGGACCTCGGCAGGCATTTCTGCTGGCATTGATCTGGCGCTTGCATTTGTTGAATACATGACAGATGAAAAAACGGCAGGAAAAATTCAGCTCGGTGCTGAGTACTACCCGTCAGGCAGGTCTTATGGTATGATGCATAAAACTCCGCAGGCTCCTGAGTATTTGAGGAAAAGGGACTGGTTATGAGTGAAATTATTCGTTATATTCAAAAACATGAATTGAGAGAACTGCTTGATCTTTATAAGCACCTGAACAAAGATGATCCAGTTATTGTAGAGGACGCTGAGCTCAAAAAACTATGGCAGGAAATATTGGAAGACCCGTGGCAGCACTACCTTGTGGTTGAAGTAGATGGAAAGCTGGTATCCTCCTGCGTAATGGTTGTTATTAAAAACCTGACAAGGAGCGCAACTCCTTATGCCATTATCGAGAGTGTTGTGACACATCCAGATTATAGAAAAAGGGGAATTGGAACAAGACTTTTAAAAAAGGCACAGGAGATAGCCAAAGAAAAAGGCTGTTACAAAATTATGCTCCTTACAGGAAGAAAAGAAGCTATACCATTTTACGAAAATGCTGGGTTTGAGTGTAAATCCAAGACAGGATTTATTATAAGGTTTGACGGACGCTGACAAGTTACTGCCCATGTGATAATTCTCTATTTCTGGTTTGGGTCGTGACTCCAGCAAAATAGTGGCACTGCCGTTCTTTCAAAAAATTCTCAGGAGAACGGCAGTTTTTATCATAGCGATTGTCGTTCCTTAAAATTTTACTTCCACATAACCTCAAGAGGTTTTCTGCGAGGTATTCCATACACTTTATACTGTGGGTTTCCGAACATCATTGCATAGGCGGATTTCCTTCCTTCGGGAAGGCCGAGTTCCTTCTGGAGAGGTTCATAGAACATGGAGGCAGCCGCAACAAAGCCAGCCCAGCAGGTGCCGATTCCAAATGCAGGCGCAGCAATATCAAAATGTGTAAGGGCGATAATGGCATCGATGGGTGCAATTTGGTTCTCTTCAGGGATATGGGCAAAAAGAAGATGTGGAGCATCCCGGCAAATGACATCGTTTCCCTGCTCCCATGCAGAAATGAGTATGGGTACATAGCCGCTCATGGGATGTGGTGTGTTCAATAGGGTTTTTATCCATTCCATAGTGAGCTCAGCGATCTTTCTGACCTTTTTGGAGTCGTAGATAACAAGCCACTCTACAGGCTGCCCGTTGCCTCCAGACGCAGCATAGCGGGCAATATCGAGAACCTCAAGGATTTTCTCCTTCGGCACAGGTTGCTTGGTAAAATGCCTAATAGACCTGCGTTTCTTAATATAGTACCCTATATCTTCCGGGGCGATAGTGCCAAAATCAGGCAGTAAATGAACCTTCTCTTCCGGGCGGAGGTTCAGAACGAGAGCCTGAGATGGACAGAAAGCCTCGCAGTGCCCACAATAGAGACAGCGGGAAACGTTTTCGTCCTGCACCTGAGGGAGATTAGACTCATCCTCCAGGTTGATGATACCTGAAGAGCACATCTTTACACAAATGCCGCATCCTGTACAGCGGTCCTGATCAACGATAATGTGATTCATTGTATCAACTCCTGTTAAAAACTGATATATTGATCAGCAGCATTTATTACTTTTCGTTATTTCTCTATCTGTGGAGCTTCGTTTATTCAATCACTGCATGGGCAAAGAATAATAGGCTGGACACCTCTCTGTTTGCAGTATACCATCAAGTCCTACAGCAGATTTTCATCTGCCCATATGTCAAATACCTTCAATTGCTCTTCCGTATGGAAGTAATGCTCTCCATGCTCCAGGACTTTAACTGTTGATTGATACCTCTCTGCAAATGCTGAGATCTCGTCCCATTCAGAGAGATTATCGTCAGAACCATACAAAATGGCAGTAGGTACTTTCCATTCAAAACAAATTGGGTTTTCTTTCACGTAGCAATAATAGCTCCATTCCAGTGTCTGTCCAATCGGCAGTCGAATTTCATGCTCTGCTTTTAGCCTTTCCTCACTAATCTGGAAACCTTCCATCATATTGCGTATAATACGCTCCATATTGACGAGAGGTGAGAGAAATAAACCTTGCTTTATGTTAAGGTCATGATAAGCAAGCAGACTGAAATAGGCTCCCATGCTGCACGCAAACAAATGAATGTCAGATGAAAGTAACTTTGCATATTTATAAACAGCAGTTAGATCACTTACGCAATTTTCGGGAATACAGGCACATTTCTCATCTACACGCTCACCATGAATAGGCAGGTCAAAGCTCAACGCTTGGTAACCTTTTTCAACGGCCTTTTGTGCCATCACAGAAATTACGGTGTCCTCTTTATTAGAAAGGTTACCATGAACTTCAATCAACAACTTTTCACTCTGCTTTCCCCACAGGATGGCAGGAATGCGAATTTCATTGTTTGAAATATAAAAATGTCTTTTCTCCATTCTCTCACTTATCTATGAGCAAAAAATAAATTATATTTGCCTTCACTTGACTCAGTTCAAAAACCTAGTGATAAAGTCAGTGTAACATCACTACATAAA
>DATMYS010000051.1:0-2103 GCA_035560835.1 Methanosarcina sp. | reverse complement strand
AAATTATTCATCAAATGCAAAACTGGAATGTGATATCGATTTCAATTTAAACACTAAACATTTGGGTTTGAGTTTTTCCGCCGAAATCGATATCAGCAGCTCAAAATCCTTAACCGAATACAAATGTGTTCAGATTTAATTCATGGAACTTAAGAGTATATTCAAATTTGATTCTCTCATATTTGATTCGGGAAAAGTTTTGATTCTATTTGATTTTAATCCAGGTGAATACAGATGGCTTCAAAGCAGATAATGTTTGACGAGAGTGCAAGAAAGGCACTTTTAAACGGTGTGGACAAAGTTGCAAATACTGTCAAGATCACTCTTGGACCTAAGGGACGTTATGTTGTACTGGACAAAAGTACAAAACCTGTGGTCACAAATGACGGAGTAACCATTGCAAAGGAGATCGAGCTTCATGACAAGTTCGAAAATATGGGGGCCAAGCTTGTCAAAGAAGTTGCTTCCAAAACTCAGGACAATACCGGGGATGGAACAACTACTGCAACTCTTCTTGCTCAAAGCATGATCCGGGAAGGCCTGAAAAATGTCAGTGCCGGAGCAAACCCGATAGATGTCAAGAAAGGTATTGAGATTGCGACAGAAAAGGTTGTAGGCTATCTCAAGAGCAAGAGCGTTGAGGTAAAAGGTAAGGAGAAAATCGTACAGGTAGCTACAGTTTCTGCAAATAACGATGAAGAGATCGGGAATTTGATCGCTGATGCCATGGAAAGAGTCGGCTACAATGGTGTAATCACGGTTGAGGACTCCAAAACAATGGAAACCAGCCTGGATGTTGTAGAAGGAATGCAGTTCGACCGGGGTTTTGTATCTCCTTATATGGCAACCGATACCGAGAAAATGGTCTGCGAGTTTGACGATCCTTACGTCCTGATCACGGACAAGAAAATCAACAGCATGAAGCAGATCGTTCCCGTGCTTGAAAAAGTTGCCTCTGAAGGCCGTTCTCTCCTTATTATTGCCGACGATGTCGATGGGGATGCCCAGGCTGCCCTGATTCTGAATATCATTCGCGGGGCACTGAGAGTCTGTGCTGTCAAGGCTCCGGGATTTGGAAATGAAAGAAAGGAAATGCTTGAAGATATTGCCGTGCTGACCGGTGGGCAGGTAATCAGCGAAGACAAAGGCATGAAGCTTGAGGAATTCGATGATTATATGCTCGGAAGTGCAAGAAAAGTCACAGTTGACAACCACAAGACCATCATTGTGGAAGGCAAGGGCGATAAAGCAAAGATTAAGGAAAGGGTCAAAATCATAGAAGCTCAGATTAACATTGCAGATGCGGATTACAGAAAGAATGAACTCAAAAAGCGCCAGGCAAAGTTAGGAGGCGGGGTCGCAGTAATCAAAGTAGGAGCTGCAACCGAAACCGAGCTGAAAGAGAAAAAGATGAGAATTGACGATGCTCTCAATGCCACAAAAGCTGCAGTTGAAGAAGGCGTGGTTATAGGAGGCGGAATATGTCTGTTCCGTGCAGCTACCATTCTGGACTCCCTGAAACTTGAAGGCGACAGGGAAGTAGGTGTAAAAATAGTCCAGAGAGCTATCGAGGAACCGGTACGCCAGATCGCTGAAAATGCAGGCAGAGAAGGCGCTGAGGTCGTTGCAAGCATCAGGGCTGAACCCAGCGAACTTTTCGGATACAATGCAAAGAAAGACGTCTTTGAAGACCTCTTCGAGGCAGGTGTCATTGACCCCACAAAAGTAGTTAGAAGTGGCCTCCAGAACGCTGCCTCAATTGCCGGAATGGTACTTACAACTGAAGCCCTTGTCACCGACTTCGATGAAGAAAAGGATGAAAGAGGAGCTACAATCATTATCTGATTGCATTTCCTCCCTTTTTCATATTTTCTTTTTTCCTGCTTTCTTTATTACATCCTGACTTTGACAATTAAATAAAAATAAGTGATCTCTATTTGTATTGTATCCTGAAATGATTTCGCAGACCCAAAACCATTCGTAAGTCCAATACAATACAACAGCAGGCGACGCAAAAGGTTAAACCTTTAGTAAATTCTAATTCAATTTCATTGGTCATCGGTTAAGGAAAAATCGTTATCAATTGCATTGATTTCATAAAAT
>DATMYS010000050.1:0-7593 GCA_035560835.1 Methanosarcina sp. | reverse complement strand
CTTTAGTTCTTTTTAGTTATTTTTGATTTATTTTTAATTTGTTATAATTTATTTTATTTCTATTAATTCTTGTTTTGAAGATCTGTCCATTTACTTCTGTTCGAATAAATGTCCATTTATTCCTGCTCACCACCCTTCACAGAATAAGGCCTGGAGAAGGCCATACCCTGAAATGCACCCAGAAAGATAGCGAAAGAATTAACAGATTAATCCACAATTCTTTTGCTCAGGATATAAAGGATCATATCTGAATTTAATTTACTTTCCCTCGAAAGCTTTTCGGCAATAACCTCATTGGTAAAGCGGTCGGCTTTTAATTCCTGAATTTTCTCCAGAACATTTTGAGAGACATTATAATATTCGTTTATGTCTTTCCTGTGTCCCCATACATCTCCCTCCAGAAGATTTATCTTCTGCATCTCCAGGAACATTTCAATTGACTTGGAAACCGTCCTTCTGTAAGATTTAGGAAGCTGTATAGCTTCAATTTTCGGGCATGTTTCCGCAAGCATGAATACGTCCTTGTTAGATGGCCTGAAAGCAAGGTGAATAACCTTTTCGTTCGGGTTCAGGGTAGGAATTTCCTCCCGTGAACTAACTACTCTTATCTTCATACTATCCCCACTCCTTATTTAATAATTAGATTTTCATTTATTTAAAAATCAAATTTTGTTTACGCATTTACATTTTAAATACATATCGATTAGCCGAAATATTATTTAGAGGGTTTATACCCAAAACGAGTTCTAATAGCATCAGCATGTGCCTGTAGACCCTCTTCCTCGGCTAATGCGATTACAGTTTCTTTTAGACTTTCAAGTCCACTCTTGCTGATTCTCTGAATACTTGAGTATTTAATAAAATGGTTTATATTCAGACCAGAATAAACTCTGGCATATCCGGATGTGGGAAGCACGTGATTTGTCCCTGAAGCATAATCCCCAACAGGAACGGGAGAATAGTTTCCTATAAAAATCGATCCTGCATTTTTAATTCTGTCAAGTACTAAATCCGGGTCCGATACCATAATCTCAAGGTGTTCGGGAGCAAATTTATTGCTAAAGCCAATACATTGTTCCAGGGAATCTGCAATAAGAATTGCAGCATTTTCAAGAGAAGCCTTTACAATGCTGCTTCTTGCAGTCTGTTCCGCCTGAATCAGAACCTCTCTTTTTACAGCTTCTGCCAGCATATCCGAACCTGTGACGAGTATCGAGACCGAATTTGGATCGTGTTCGGCCTGTGCTATAATATCCGAAGCAGCCATAACAGCATCAGCAGATTCATCCGCAATAATGAGTACCTCGCTCGGACCTGCCGGAAAATCAATCTCTGCAACATCCCTGATCTGCATTTTGGCAGATGTGACAAAAACATTTCCAGGCCCTACGATTTTGTCCACCTTGGGAACCGTTTCAGTGCCATAAGCCATTGCCCCAATAGCCTGCGCCCCGCCGAGTTTAAAGACTTTGTCCGCTCCTGCTACCTTTGCAGCAGCAAGCGTAAGCGGGTGCACGGAGCCGTCCGGCCTTGGAGGCGTACAAACTATAACCTGCTCCACACCTGCAACCCTGGCAGGAATTACAGTCATGAGCACAGTTGACGGATAAGAAGCCCGCCCACCTGGAGCATACGCACCCACACTTTCCAGGGGAGTTGCCTTTTGACCCAGCACGATCCCTGGTTTGAGTTCCATAAACCAGGTAGCTTCCGGAAGCTGAGCTTCGTGGAAAGCCCTTATGTTTGCAGCTGCGGATTTAAGGTGCTTCAGGAGTTCAGGACTTATGCCTAAAAGAGCCTGTTCGAATTCCTCCTCGCTCACTTCAAAATTTGCAAGTTCGACTTTATCGAATTTAGCCGTATATTCCCTGAGCGCGGCATCTCCTTTTGTACGTACATCCAAAAGCACAGCTGAAACGGTTTTCGCTACATCCTTAATCCCGGACCCCCGGGAGAGCAATTTCTGCATTTCAGCTTCCGAAACATCAGACAACTTTTTGAATAACATCATGACCATCTCTGAAAGAACCTAACAGGATCTGATACAGGTTGAAATCTTAAATTTGATATAAATTGACTAATCAAATTCGATATAAAATGACTCTACTACAGATTGGTAATCGATAATCTGGGACCGAAAAGCCAGATAATCGGTAATCTGAGACCTGAATAAGCGGATAATCGGTTAATCTGACAACTGAATAACCAGATAAATGATTAATCTGAAACTGGATAACCAGAAAAACGGTTAATCTGATGATCCAATCCCATTAAATCCCTGATCTCATTTAATATTTTATCCCTTAATAAGTCCATTAACAGAGAATAAAAACCGTTAAGCAGACATGAGTTATAAAAAGTAAAAGAAACAAGGCAGGTAAAATCAATAATCGCTGATTGTCTTTTGCCCTGAGGAAGTATTTTTTTCAGGAGTTTCAGGCCCAAGAATTTCAGAAACTACCTCTCGGCTTCCGATTTGTTTAAAAATCCGGTCTGCAATTTTCGGCCCGAGAAGGGCAGCCACTGTCTCAGAATCGGCTCCTGCAAGCTCTACTGAGGACCTGAAACCTGCTTCGTAGAGTTTCCTTGCTCTCACGCGCCCTATACTTCTGATATCGAGCAGGTCCATAAGTTCAGGGGCTGCTCCGTAATGGACCCGCTTTTCAAGTTCTGCAGCCTCTTTTGCACCTTTGAGATCAAGAAGCCCGGCAAGCTGAGCGGTGACGTGCATTATCCATTCCGCAATATCCGCAATTGCATGGATGTCACCTTCCCCAGTGCCGAATTTTAAGCAAATCTCGTTTTCAGATTTTTCATGGATCCAGTCAAGCAGAAGGAGGGAAGTTTTGACCTCTCCGAGGAACCATTCATATTCTGTAACATCGAAAGGACTTGGCACCTTTACAAACTCGCTCGCGTGAGCCATTACATAATCATTAATATCCTGATAGTCATGGTTCCGCATGTAGAGCAGGCGCATGTCAGGAGTGCTACAAACCAGATGCAGCAGGGTAAGCTCGTTCAAGGTTTCTGCTTCTTTCAGGCCTTTTACAATGAGGGCGGCCGACAGGGGATCTATATAGAGCCTTGAGACGAGTTTTCCGAAATTTGTGGGAATAAGGGTGTCAGTTTTCTCAAGCATCCCTTCCTGACGCAAAAAGTTAAGGCACTCATTCAAAACAGTAGAAAGCCCGAAGTTTGAGTACTGGAAAGCGAAAAATGTTGATTCCAGAAAATCCATTAGCTCCTCACGGGTCTGCGCAAAACCGTTGGAGATTGTAGAAAGCACATGGGTTCTGAGAGCGTTTTCGGTTCCGAGTTTGGACCAGATATCTTCGGCTTCGGCCTCGATATAGTTCTCAAAAAGGAACACAAATTCATTATATGATTTTGCAACAAGCACAGCTTCTCCATACGGGTCAAGCCTCGGCCTGCCTGCCCTGCCTGCCATCTGTTTGTACTCAAGCACAGGAATAGGCTGCATCCCGCTTTCAGAAGAATAACGCCGGTAACTTCGGATGATTACGCGCCGCGCAGGCAGGTTGAGCCCGGCTGCGAGAGTAGGCGTGCTTGAAATTAACTTTATCTTTCCAGCCCTGAAACCGTCCTCCACAAGTTCCCTTAAAGGTGTGGTAAGACCAGCATGGTGGAAAGCTGTCCCTGAACGAATACAGGCTGCAAGGTTCGTTGAAGTATCAGTTTCACTGTTTTCGAAGATCTCATCTGCAATTTCTGCAAGACTTTTCCGGTCTTCTGCTGAGAGCGTCTTTTTAACAGTTGAAGCCGCCTTTTTTGCAAAGGCCATGCAGTTTTTTCTACTGCTTTCGAAAACCAAACACTGCCCATCTTTTTTAAGCGTGTCCAAAACGAGGTTCACAGCTTCGTCTTTTGTAGACTGCTCTACAGTTTTCTCCCGATCTTTGCAATAAAATGTCCCATTAAAAAATACCCCTTCAAGAAGTTCGGTAGGCCTCCATTCACTTACTACAAGCTCGGCTTCCAGCCAGGATGCGAGTTCGTGGGCGTTCCCTACAGTTGCAGAGAGTGCCAGGATCTGGCAGGAAGGATTCATCTTCCGAAGCTTTGTAAGGGTAACCTCAAGCGTGGGGCCCCTATCCGGCGAGTCTATAAGATGCACCTCGTCTGCCACAACAACCGAAATTTCCTGCATCCAGGTTGTCTCGTTCCTGAGCAAGGAATCTGTTTTCTCAGAGGTTGCAACAATAATGTCGTTTACCCCTAGCCCCTCGTCCCGCAGGTCGTAGTCCCCTGTAGAGATCCCAACCCTTATTCCAAGTTCTGAAAACTCCTTAAATCTCCGGAATTTCTCGGAAGCAAGAGCTCTGAGAGGCACGATATATAGCGCCTTTCCTCCTGCGCGGATGGCCTTCAACATTGCAAGTTCAGCAAGGAGAGTCTTCCCTGAAGCCGTAGGGATCGCAGCAAGCAGGTTTCTTCCTTCAAGTAGCCCTTTTTTCACAGCTTCGACCTGAGGGGGATAAAGTTCCAGAATCCCGGAATCGAGATAAAACCGCTTTACTTCGTCGGGCAGATTGAGACTTTCTATTCTCATTGAAAATCAGAAACTCACACATTGGATAAAAAACTATTTTGGAATTGTACGTCCATCTCGAAAAATCTTATCTTCAAAATTTGAGTCCCCTGTTAAGGGAACCCAAATTCCTTAAGATTTTTTGAATGTACTCTACTGGATATCACTTACTGGACATCACTTAATGATACAGAATTTAATTACCTGCCGAATAATAGTAGTTTCCATTTTCTTTTTGCTCCCGGTCAAGCCTTGAGCCCAGATTATTCACACGCGGACGCCTTGTTTCCTCGTCCCTGCGGAAGGTTATGCCCAGGTTTTTCAGGAACCTGTTCATACCGTCTTCCATACTGAACGGGCCATGCGCTTCACCGTATACCGAAGGCTTGCCTTCAAAAACCACAAGTCGCTGGCTCAGCAGATCTATCATGTAGATATCATGATCTACGACAAGGGCCGTCTTCTGGTTGTTCTCGGCAAAGCGGTTGAGGACTTTTGTGACCATAGAACGCTGTTCCACGTCCAGGTGGGCACTGGGTTCGTCCAGAATATAAAGGTCGGCTTCCTGGGTGAGGCAGGCTGCAATCGCAACTCTTTGCAGTTCTCCACCGCTGAGGTCCGTAAGCAGGCTGTCATAGATCTTCTCAAGCTGGAGCGGGTTCGAAATCTCGACCTCGTAGTAACTGGTTCCAAATTGCTTTGAGATCCCGCGCAGGAAGTCCTGCACGCTCACAGGGATATCAGCTTTAATATACTGAGGCTTGTAAGAGATTTTGACATCTATGCCGGGATCGCCCTCATCAGGTTTGATTTCCCCTGCAAGCACTTTTACGAAGGTTGACTTTCCTATCCCATTGGGGCCCACTATTCCGAGCACCTCGCCTTCCCGAAGGCTGCCGCCTGTGGCTTTCAGGGAAAAGCCGTCCCCAAATTTTTTGGAAAAGCCATTAAAGGTAACCGCGGACTTTAACTGGTAGTTTTCTCTTGGTGGATGGACTTCAAACTTGATTACCTCAGGCCTGATCCTGATATTTTCTTCAGGGAGATAGCCTTTGAGGTACTGGTTAATCCCCACCCGTACACTCTTTGGAAGAGTAACCACACCGAAAGCTGCAGGCTCTCCGTAAGCGATGTGAATGACGTCTGTAAGCATGTCCAGAACTGCAAGGTCATGCTCTACCACGAGCACAGCCCTGTCCTTTGAGATATTCTGGATAAGGCGGGCGACGTTAATTCTCTGGTAGATGTCAAGGTAGGGGCTAATCTCATCAAAGAAGTAGAACTGAGCATCCTTTGCCGCACATGCTGCTATTGCCACACGCTGCAATTCTCCACCGCTCAATTCCGAGATTTTCCTGTCAACTATGCTTTTTAAATCAAGATAGTCGATAAGCTCATCAAGGACTCCTCTTTCATCGGTTTTTTCAAGGAGTTCGGAGGTTTTTCCTTTGAAAGCTTTAGGGATAAGATCCACGTACTGAGGTTTCTGGGAAACCCGGACCTTTCCATCCACAACGGCTTTAAAGTAGTCGTAAAGGGCAGTTCCGGCATAGTGTTCAAGCACAGTATCCCAATCGCCTTTTTCCTGTCCGAAGTTAGGGATCAAAGCTCCTGAAAGAATCTGGACGGACGTACTTTTTCCTATACCGTTAGGGCCAAGAATCCCTGTTACTTTTCCTGCCCTCGGCACAGGTAGCCCGAAGAGGGCAAAACCATTTACACCGTACCTGTGAGTGGGCTCCGTCAGAGCTTCCGGAAGCCCTATGATCATAATGGCTTTAAAAGGGCATTTGTTAACGCAAATCCCACAGCCTACACAGAGCTCTTCTGAAACAATGGGCTTTCCGTCTTCCTCAAAAACAATCGTTTCATCCCCTGTCCGGACCCTCGGGCAATATTTCTCGCACTCCTTACTGCACCGTCTGGGCTGACACCTATCTTTATTAAGTATAGCTATTCTCATGATAGTCCCCAAAATTACGTTTTTCGTTAATTTGTTAAGTAGTATTAGATAAAGTGCCTGCCGTGATTTCAAGCGTAACCGGAGCGTAGCAATGTAAGTGCTTGCTATAGCAGAGAACGGTTATCACAGCAAGGCAGTTGATAATGTAATGTCCATTATGTTAAGAGGATATTGCACATATACAGCAGTTATTTGCCTAATATATCTACATATAAAGCAGTATTTGAGAGATATTTCGCATATACAGCAGTTATCGTATACAGTAGTTATCCTATACAGTAGTTATCGTATACAATAGTTATCGTATACAGCAGTTATCATATACAGTAGTTATCGGTTATGAAATGCCTGCTCTGGTATATGAACCGTTGGACTATTGCAGGCAAAATTACTAGTCGCAAAGGAGTTTAAAGAAATAAACGGCTATGTAGTACAGGTGTTGAGTAAACCAAAAAGGTAAAAGCCTGTGACAAAAAGGCTGTATAAAAGGCCCTTAAATTTAAGAGAGCCTTTTTGCAGTTCAGGAAAGAAGATTTCAATTTAGGAGGAGAGTCCAGACAACAAGGAAGAAATCAATAACTATAAACTCTACGTAGAACCAGTCCTTGAATTTGAATTCCTTTGTATCTATTTTGAGTTGAGGATAGAGAAGCTTCTGTATGAAATACGTAAGCCCAATAACGATCATAAGTACAGCATACCAGATCCTGTCCACTCCGGCCCCATACTGGCTGAAACATAAAACTCCTGCAATTGTACCAAGTGCTGCAGCTACTATTGTTTTTATAATTCCGTCCCTGTACTCTTTTTTCTTTTCCTCGGGAGTCCTTTCCTTAATCAGGCTCTTCTTTTCCGGAGTCTCAACCTTTGCTACAGGAACTTTGGAAGCAGCCTCTGTAATTTTTGCGGGTTCATTTCTGGACTTTGACTTTGGGTTTTGCTTACTCAAGCTGTATACTCTCCTGAACGGCAATTAACATTCCCTGGATGTAATCGTAGTCAGGATCTAATCTCAGTTAAAAATTAGACCTGAATTATAAGATTTGAATTTGCAAATTTGAGCTATGAGATTAAAATG
>DATMYS010000049.1:0-4686 GCA_035560835.1 Methanosarcina sp. | reverse complement strand
CTTTTAAGTTTTTTATTCCGGCAACAAAAAATAAGTTATTCAGGCACACCGGAATTTATGTCAGGGCTGGAGGTTCGCTTCAATTTATTTTAGCATTTTAAACCTCTTTTTTGAGCTCTTTCTTCCTTCTGATATTTTTCTGCCTTTTGTTTTTCACGCTCTTAATAATTATGCGCTCCGGATTTTCTGGATTTGGGGCCTTTGTTTGGCCTGAAAGCCCGTTCAGGGCACTTCTTGGAATCGGTTTTCCCGCGCACTTCAAAACCCAGGCTGAAACATTCGCCTTTTAGCTCATCAATAGCCGTATAAAATCTACAATCTTGGCATGTAGGCATTCGGATTACTACCTCCAGATATGTGAAGGCCATCTGGTCTTAGTCCCAGAGTGTTTGCCCGGATACAGCCTCTGAAGCAAGATATCACTCCTTCTCAGATATCTTAAGGACAGGAATGTATCCTCTAAATAATATGTATCTGTAAATAAAACATTTTTGGTAGACTACCAGAATGAAGGTAGGGATTGAGATTAGGTCAACAGCCGGAAAATTACAATAACTAACTAAAGTTATTTATGTCCTTCTCCAGAAAACTTTTGCCGGTTATTTGACAGCTATTTGTTGACTATTTGATAGCTATTTGTTGATTATTTGATAGCTATTTGTTGATTATTTGACAGCTATTTGTTGATTATTTGACAGCTATTTGTTGGGCTTTGTAGAAAACCTCTATAAACTAGCTCCAAGAGGCTGAAAACACCCAGACAAAAGGTATCCAACTACTCATTTCAATCTATTGGAGTTCGTTATTTCAGAGGATTTCTACAAAGCAATTTGTTGATTATTTAATAACTGTTTGATGATTATCTGCCGGCCTCCTGTAGGTTATTTGCTAGCTATCTATCGGTTATTTGATACTGCTTGCCAGCTCCTTAGTATTGCGTTTTTTATTAATGATCGGATTTGCAGAAATGTGTCTCTGAATGGATGAACGTTTTCCGACAGCAATGGACTTTTTCTGGAGGGAAGAATTTTCCGAGATGGTTCTTAAGTCAAATTTCTTCGTAGTCCTCAAATTCAACATCAAGCACAGGGAGCTCGATTACTTTTCCTTCCCTATTATAACATGTCCAGCTTTGAGTATTATAGGGGCGGCCAACTATGATATGGTAGTTGCCTGTTTTCGAAAAGAGGTGCAGGTCAGCCTGTGAAGGGCTGCGGTTCGGGCCTGGATGACTGTGGACCGAGCCTGCGGCTTTAATATTCGGCATCATGTAAAGCCTGAAAACGGCATTAGAATCACTGGACTCCGTGCCAGGCAATATCAGAACTTCAGTGATGATACCGTCTTTTTCCTGCAAAAGTCCAGCAAATTCCTGAGGAGCCATGGACTTGCTCGCCTCCAGAATAAAATTAAGGGTATCACGGGCTATTCCTTTAATTTGCATAAAGGACTATTCTTCTGAAAAGGTATATCTTTTCTGCGGTAATGAATGTGGAGTGCATTAATTCTCGCTGGCCGAGTTTTTCTTCAATTCAACTGATCGGGAGTCCTCGGGATTGGGAAAACTGTCAGTAGACATAGAATTAAGGCAAGTGGGTTCAGGTCAGTTAGTTAAGGTCGGTTGGTTCAGATGGACCAGTTTCATAATTATAGCCAGTGGGTTTATTTACAGCTTGCACAGAGTATTACACAGGAAGTTTTATTCTTAGAACTTAATCGGACTAAGGTTTGGCTACAACATTAAGTATTGTCAGGAGATATTGAGATCAAAAATACGCACTTGGTACCAGGGCTGGAAACTGATCTGAAAACGAATCCAAGAAAAGATCTGAAAAAGGATTCAGGAAAGGATCTGGAAAAATACCAGGCAAAATGTAGTGATGCACACACATCCTTATATCAGGAATCACTCGCCGTACACAGGAGGCTTGGAGGTGTACTGGAGGTTGCCAGTAAAGTCCGCCTTCAAACGATACATGATCTCAGCGTCGCCTATACTCCAGGAGTTGCCGAGCCGTGCAGGAAGATAGTCAAGGATCCGGAACTTGTCTACCTCTATACCCTGAAGAGAAATACTATTGCTGTTGTCACTGACGGATCGGCAGTGCTGGGACTTGGGAATATAGGACCTTATGCTGCACTGCCTGTTATGGAGGGAAAGGCAATAATTTTCAAAGAATTTGCAGGCATTGATGCCTTTCCTATCTGCCTGGACACGCAGGAAACCGAAGAAGTGATAAAAGCGGTAAAGTATCTGGCTCCTGCATTCGGAGGCATTAACCTTGAAGACATCAGCGCTCCTCGTTGCTTTGAAATCGAGGGCAGACTGCGTGAAGAACTCGATCTGCCGGTTATGCACGATGACCAGCACGGGACAGCCATTGTAGTTTTCGCCGGGCTTCTCAATGCCCTTAAAATTGTAAATAAAAAGTTAAATGAACTCCATATAGTGATTTCAGGCCTCGGGGCTGCAGGAGTAGCAATTTTTCGGTTTCTGGTTCGGGCAGGAGCAAACCCGGCAAGAATTCTTGCCTGCGACAGTAAAGGACTCGTGTATGAAGGCCGGGAAAACGGCATGAATCCTGTAAAAGAGGAAATTGCCAGGCTCACGAACTCTGGAAAATTAAAAGGAGATCTTGAAAATGCCTTTCCAGACGCTGATCTTTTTATCGGGGTCTCTGTGGGAGGCATAGTCAGTGAGGAAATGGTTCGATCCATGGCAAAAGATGCAATTGTAATGGCCATGGCAAATCCTGTGCCTGAGATTATGCCTGATGCTGCAAAACGAGCTGGAGCAAGGATTGTTGCTACGGGCAGGTCAGACTTTCCAAACCAACTTAATAATTGCCTGAGCTTCCCTGGGGTTTTCAAAGGAGCTCTCAGCACCTGTGCGAGAAAAATAACGCCTGAAATGGAAATGGCTGCGGCCCATGCGCTTGCAGAAGTCGTAGCAGGTAATGAGCTTTCTGAAGATCACATAATCCCTGACCCTTTTGACAGGCGTGTAGTGCCTGCGGTTGCAAAAGCTGTTGCAGGTGCATCACTTGAGAGCTGTGTTGCAAGGAAGAGCCACGAGGACAGGGCTTGAGAGAACCGAACTTCGGCTAAAAGTCGGTTTCCGAATAGGTTTTCTGCCTTTTCTTGTCAATAATCCTTAATAGCCTTTCTTTTCCTTCGTAGAAAACCCTTCAGTATAAATGCTGCCAGGATATTTTCTTTCTTCTTTCTCTTAATATCAAGCTTACAGACCAATCTTCAAGACTAATCTTCAGAACTATTGTTTCACAAACAATTTGAACCTAAACTACATACTTTTTCTGTCATGTATGGCGGGGTGAGATAAAATGAACTGCAGTGAACTGAGAGATGGTCAAACTCTTGTTTGTGAGAGATGCGGGCTTGAACTTAAAGTGATAAGTGAGTGCACAGATAATAGCTGCTCTACAGGCTGTGTTGGTGATATCGACTGTTGCGGAGAGCCAATGAAACTGAAAGAGTAATTACAAGATTCAAAATGAAAGAGTAAATACAAAAAAGCAAACAAATAAACTCCCAGAATTTATAAGAGCGAATAAATCTAAAAAGACTATGTTGAATCACTATTTTATGGTCCTTTTCTTACTAAGCTTCCATCCGATAACTCTTTTTTCCATCTAAGTATTACTTTATTTTTATTTTCTGTTGACCATTCTTTCCTCCGTAAATAAAAAATTTAAAGCAAAGGGCTTTTATCGTGGCCAAGTTCTTTTTGATATACTATGACCAAAGGTGACTAAATTTAAACATACGAAGAGACTATCAATATCAAATAAACAACTCAGTCCTAAACAACTCAGTCCTAGCGCAAAATCTTGGAGAGAAAGATGAACGAAATTCAAAGAAAATTTGATGACATTTCACAAAGGTACGATGAGCAGAGAAAGAAGTTTATTCCTTGTTTCGATGATTTTTATAAGGTAGCAGTATCCGTGGCATCCGTAAGTAAGGAAAATCCAAAAATACTGGATATAGGAGCTGGAACAGGACTTCTATCAGCGTTTCTGATAGAAAGATATCCAGATGCCTCATTTACTCTTATTGATCTCTCGGAGAAGATGCTGGATATAGCAAAAGACCGGTTTAGAGGTAACTCAAACATAAAATATATTGTAGCCGATTACTCAAAATATTCTTTTGTTGAAAAGTATGATATGGTAGTGTCGGCACTATCTATTCATCATCTGGAAGATGAGGAGAAGAAGGAAATTTACAAAAAAAGTCACTCTCTGCTTAAACAAAACGGAATTATTATTAACGCCGATCAGGTACATGGAGAAACTCCTTTTATAGAAGACCTGAATAAAAGAATCTGGAGACAATATATAGAGAATAGTGGCTTGCCCGAAGAAGAAATCCTCGCTGGTTATGAAAGAATTAAGCTTGACAAGGAATCAACACTAGATCAACAAATCAAATGGCTTAAAGAAGCAGGTTTTTGTGATGTTAGCTGTATATATAAATTCTATCACTTTGCAGTGATGTTTGGGAGAAAAGGTATAGTTTCGGGCTTATCTTAAATGTGACTTCTATTCCACCCTCACTTACAGACGGCTTTGCAAGGGCAATATAAAATTGACCCGAAGAGTAAGATTAGAAATGAGGATCCTGAATTCTCGGCTTTTCTTTTTAAAGGATAAATGATAATAA
>DATMYS010000048.1:0-6902 GCA_035560835.1 Methanosarcina sp. | reverse complement strand
GAGAAGAATTACGCAAGTGCCCCAGCAGGAAAGACATTCCAGGAATGCTACGACGTAAAGACCGTTACCCCAACAGACGAATACATGCAGGTCTACGACGGAGCAAGAAAGAAGCTCGAAGACCTAGGACTTGTATTCTAAAATAAAAATAATTTGTTGAAACCGAAATTACTTCTCAAAATAAAAACCAGTTGATAAGTCGCTTAATTCTCCGACTGGGTCTGGACTTTCAGTCCAGGCCTTTGGACTTTTCGGATATTTTTCTAAGTATTCCTTATTATACTTTCCTGCACTGTCACCGTAGATTTTCCTGTGAGAGTAATATTCTTTTTGAGTACATTTATTTTTTTCAGATGCCTGTGCATAATCCAACCTGGTTTTTTGGCAAGAAGAAGGCATTAGATAATAATCGTTTATTCAAATGAGTTTCCTGCAATTGGTACTGCATCCTGAATTTCAGATTTGTAAAAAATCAAATTGCGTGTGGCCACCCCACCCTAAAGAGGCTGTCTGACAATTACAGATAGTAATAAAAAGATAACAAAAAGAAGGCATTTAAGACCTTTAGATCGAAAAGAAGGAATTCGGGATTATTACTGTTAGTAATTGTCGGCCAGCCTGTAAAGGTCAGGGTATTCGTGACCCTCTGCGCTCCCATAGTAATAAAAAGGATAGCTGCTCGCGAGAAAACGGTTAGAGAGGGACAAGAAGAAGGGGATGAAACTTATCCTTCATAATAATCGTTTTGGTTCTGGTGTGTGAAATGAGGCTTTAAGATTGATTCGCAAGCAACCGGATTCTTATTACCTATAAGTAATATAAATAATTTTCCCTAACTGAAAATTACAGTCAAATATTTTCAAGTTATTTCTAATCTCCAAGTGAAGAAATATTTTATAATAGTGCTTTTTTCCCATGATAAAGCTCATATCCTCACATATCCATACTTACTTGAGAGAGAACCTGGGGGCATGAAGGATTCTACCGCTCGATGAGAATGAAGCTTTGGAACTTGGACTTACTCAGGTTAATGAAAAGAATGAAACCGAAATCAAAGAAGTCCTTAACTACCTCTTCGAGCTTGCACTAAAATATGCAAAAGAAGGGCAGGAAACCGACACAAAAAGACTAATCGAATTTATTAAAAAGATAGGAAAAGCGGCAGCTGTTGCCAGGCTTGAACCTATTGTTGTCGATACGCTTCTGCTTCTTCCTCAGATTGCCACAGAGGCATGCAGGCAGAATATGGAAAACGCTCTTGTGAGCATAGCACTCGCATTCGGAGAGATTGGAAAGGCCGCAGCAGGACAAAAAATGGAGACTCCCGCAAAGATCGCAGCCTTCTGCCTTGGCGAGATGGGAAATACCGCTGCTTCGCGGAGAGCCAAAAAGGGAACAATTGCAGTTATTTTCGCTCTTGGGGAAATTGGAAAAAGCGTTACATGGCAAAAGCTAGGTGATGTTGCAAGCAGCACAGTTGCTCTTCTCGGGGAAACCGGGAAGGTTGCGGCAAGCCAGAAATTTGAGGACGCGGTATTAAACGCCGAGCTATTGCTGCAGGAAATCGGAACTGGGGCGATTGAAAAAAACCTGAAAGAAACTGCAGACATGAGTGTGCGCTCTATCCAGGATATAGGAAAAACTGCAGACAGTCAGGGGCTTGATAAGGCTTTGCTCCAGGCAGCCTATTCGCTCGAGGCAATTAAATTTAATTCCGAGGACCGCTATCTAATGAGTGCATCCATAATTGCCGAAGTAGCTCTCCTGCACTTTGAAAGATTGAAAATTGAGAGACTCGAAGATAAGCTGAATAAAATTTCCAGAGGAAAGAAGAGATCACCAGGTACAGGTTTATGAACTTTTCCATTCAGTTTAACAGTTATTCGTACTGAGTTGATCAGTTCGATATTAAATTGCAGTTCCTGCCTTCTTTACAGGGAAAGGAGTGCAGGAAGGATTATCTGGCTTTAAGGTACCTTTTCCCTGTATAAACTTTTAGTGGGGTGTTCTGAACGTCTATTTCAAACGAAGCCGGGGCAGCGGATCTCGGACTAACTTCAGTTAAGGACAACGATGAGCTTGGCGTATTACGATCCATAGATTTCCTTACGGAACGAGGGACCGAATACATAAATAGAAAACTCGAGCCCGACGCAAAAAAGGCTGTTATCTGCATAAGAGATATAGGTAGCGCGGCTGTCTTTCAAAAAATGGAAATCGGGGTATTTTTATCACTTTTTTCACTTGGAAAGATGGCCGAAATTGCAAGAGAGCAGAAAATGACTGATACAGGTTTAAGCATCCTTTACTCGCTCTGTGCAATCGGGAAAGCTGCGGTTGGGCAAAATATGGAGTCTGCGGTCAGGATAGCAGTCGCATATCTTGGAGAAATTGCTAATTCTGCCTCGCTTCAGAAAACGGAGAGAGAGGCTCTTGCTGCGGCTCTTGCTATCGGGTCCATAGGAAAGGAAACTTTCGGGCAGCAGAGTATCCGGGTACCGGAAAATGGAGGATTTCTTCCTCCAAAGTCATGTATCCTCTTATCTCGACCTTCTGGAAAAGAGGCTATTCTTTTCTCGGGAGAATTTCCGGGTATTTTCAGCCTGCTTGTTCAACAGGGAGGGGAAATCGATTCCCTTCAGGATGTTCCTGTCCTTTTGGAAAACGAATCATCTTATACGGGTTTTACCGACTTTGAAAATCTAATTATAAGAACTGCCAATTCTCTAGGAACAATGATTTTCGAAGTTAAAGAAAAATTTTTAATAAGCCACATACTTCTGACAAAGCTTGCCCTTGACACTCTCAATGGATCTGAATATATACACGAAGCCGAATCTCTTGACTGAAAACTTTTTGAAGTTTAAAGTGCTATTTGATCCGAATAGCTTTGATCCTGATTGCTGGTCCAGAGAAGCCTCAGATTTCAGGGGAACTGTCAAACTGAGAGTTGACATGACTGTTTAAGTGGCTCTAGAAACGTAGGAAACCTTATCATTTAAGGTATATTTTTCAGAATATATATTTCATAATGATTTTTATTCCAATTATTCCTCTTACAAGGTATTATAAAAGCAAGATTTCTTTTTTGTTGGGATAATTTTAGTAATTAGGGGGTTATTGGTTTATGAAAAGGAAGTTAGATCAGGCTATTCTCATAGTTTTCCTTTTTATACTTTGGACAGCGGTAACTCAAGCTGAGGCTGCAGTTGTTACTGTAAATAATAGTGGGGACGGAAATTTTACTTCGATTCAGGAAGCTGTCAACAATACACATGATGGAGATACAGTTCTTGTAAGCCCTGGTGTATACAGGGAAAATATAATAGTAAACAAGGAACTTACAATTCTCTCCTATTCCACTCTCTCAGGCAACCAGATTAATCGTACTTATGTGATAGGTGCAGTTTCTGACAACGTCTTCAGTATCAGCTCAGACAATGTGACAATAAACGGTTTTCATATTGCAGGAGGTCCCTTCGGAAGGGATACGTATCAGGAGGTCGGACTTTACCTTGAAGGCGTGCGAAACTGCTCCCTAAATAACAATACGCTAATATTGACTGATAAGGGGATTGTTCTCAATAATTCTCAGGACAACTATCTTAATGGAAACCTTGTAAGCCTCGGGAACGAGGGAATTGTACTTGACAATTCAGAGAAGAATGTACTGTCAAACAATTGGGTAGTGAAAAATAATCAGGGAATTTCGCTGAATAACTCTTTTAACAATACTCTTGTTAACAATACCGTTGAGTCAAATGAAGCAGGTGTTCTCCTGCGAGTGTCTCAGGAAAATAAGCTTGCTTATAACCTCATTTTGAAAAACGAGTATGGGGTTCTAGTCCAGGAGGCAGGGTTCAATATTTTCACCAGGAACAATCTCTACCTTAACGGCATTGGTGTGTATCTCAGGGATTCATCAAACAACTCTTTCTACGAAAACGAATTTATTAACTTCCGGAATACCGCAGACGAAGGAAATAATACCTGGAACAGCAGCTCGGCAGGTAATTTTTGGAATGATCATACAGGAGCAGATGTCGATGGAAATGGTATAATCGATAATCAGTATGTTATTAACCAGACCTCAGAAGCTATTGATTATACGCCTATGGTAAACAGGATTTCTTCAGGCAATGGTTCCGAAGCTTTTGGCGCTAATGGCAACACTTTGCTGGCGCTATTTGAAAAAAAGTACCCTGAAAAAATAATGAGTAGCCACGAAAAAGGAGTTGTTATCGAGACAACCGAACTTGGACAGATAAATACGTTCCTTGAGGAAGGCCCGGTTTTTTTGAAACTTGGAGCTGAATGGTGTGGAGCCTGCCAATCCATGAAACCTATTCTCGATGAACTGGCCTCCAAGTACGGAAATAAAGCAACAATTGTGTCCATAAATATAAACAAAAATCCTCAGCTTGCGACTTATTTTGATGTCGGTTATATTCCAGATTCTTCCATGATTGTTGGTATTGAAAATGGAACGTATGTTTAC
This sequence comes from Methanosarcina sp., assembly GCA_035560835.1. Classification (GTDB taxonomy): domain Archaea; phylum Halobacteriota; class Methanosarcinia; order Methanosarcinales; family Methanosarcinaceae; genus Methanosarcina. The sequence goes on along the minus strand of DATMYS010000048.1, from coordinate 2,404 downwards.
TTGCAGCAGGATGGAAACGTTACAACTGATAGAGTCAAAGCAAGAATTGTCGGACTTGAAGACAAAGAAGTGTACGAAAAGATTCTGGAAAACGCCCTTGCCTACGAAGAAAAAGGCAAATCTGGATAAAAGGAGCCTGTAACCTGTACTTAATTCCGACTAATCTCAAAATTTACTTCCTGTAAAAACAGATAACTCTTTTTGAATTATCCGCCTCGGTTACAAAATAGTAACACTAATAACCTCGTAACTTCATAGAGTAAGCCGGACTCTATTTCCTGCGCAGGCCGTATGTCTTACTCAGTAATCTGAAATTGACATATCGAATAAAATATACAGACGACACTAAAATCTGCAGGAAAAACTGAATTAATGTATTTCACCAGTAAAAAGGGATACTACCAATAAAGAGAAATACTAACAATAAAGAGGGGCAAAAAGAATGATTACATTAAACGAGGCAGAGGCAGTTGAAGTAAGTTTATCTGCAGTTGATGAGGGAGATGAGAACAGAGCTTTCCAGGCCCTGGACTCCCTTACAGGAATTGCGGCAGATTTTCTATCTGAGAGTGAAGAAGCAGATGCTGGGAGAGTCATTCTATCAATTGAGAGTGGCGCACAGGCAGCTGCAGAGAGAGAAATGGAGCTTGTTACGATTAATTCGATCCTGTCCCTCGGGAAACTGGCAAGGAAAGCAGCAGACAAGGGATTTGAGTCTGCCCTTGGCAAGGCTTTTATAGCAGTAGGAAGACTTGGAAAAACTGCAGCTGCACATTCACTTGAAGCCGGCTCAAAGGTCGCCGCTATAACCCTTATGGAAATCTGGAACTTCTTCCCAGAACAGTGGGATCAGGAAAAAGTAATTGCCTTTTCTTTACTCTTTAAAGAAATCGGAACCTCTGCTGCCAGACACGGTATCGAGGACGCTGTGTTAAGTGCAGTGACCGGTCTGGGAGAAATCGGGAAAAAGGTTGCAGAAAAAAGCCTTGAACTTGAAACTGTAAGCAGCCTGCTTTTACTTGAGGAAATTGGTAAGCTTGCGGCGGAGGACTACTTCGACGAAGCTCTGAGTTCAACAGCGCTTTCCATAGAAGAAATAGGAAAGCTATCTGTAAAGAAAGGGCTTAATGATGCAGTTTTGCAGTGCCAATGGGCACTAGAGACTCTGCGAGTCCAGGCTGAAGAAAAGGTTCTAAATAACTCTTCAATCGTGGCGGAAGTGGCTCTGGATAATTTTAAAGATATCGGCTATACGGATTTCGAGGAAAAAGTGGAGGAGTTCCAGGGAATAAAATCCCTTCAGAAAAAAATCCAATCTACTCTGAAAATTCAAGAGTGAGAGACGCTTTAGCACAGCTGTTTATATAATCCATCTACTTATCAACCCAGCTGTTTATATAACTCAGCTATTTACTTAACCCAGCTGCCTATCCAAAAATATATCTACATAATAAACTTTTTGCTCTTGTAGATGGCCTGGTTTACCCTGGCTTTAAATTTTTTTACTAACTTTTACTTTTGATACAATCCCGAATTTCGATTTTTCGTTAGGTTTTTGACCCTCTGTCATAAAATGAAAAGGTAATATCCTATTCGGCTGTTCCTCTGAAGATGATTGGCCAGCAAACAGCAAGAAGTAAAGGCAATTAAATAGTGCTTGAGAATGCTCTTGCCTTCAGGACGTTTGGGGAAAGCTTGCGAATGAAGATATGCTAATCTACTTGTCTGTAGTAGATCTCTCAAGGATGTTGGTAACGAGGCTGCAGGGAATGGAATGGAATGGAATGGAATGGAATGGAAAAAGAAGTGATTTTAAGTCGGTTTTTCTTGAAGGAAACCTAAATTTTTCCCAGAGTCTCAAATAAACTGGAAACTCTCTTCTCTCATCAGGTAGATTGAAAGGTGTTCTAAATAGGCAGGCTTTCACGAAGCTGAAATGGGCGCTCGAGTACTTTTTGAAAGTTTATCACTTCTTTGAAACCATAAGTTTTAAATAAATTACTAAAGTATTTGTCTAAAGCAAATTATTGCTTCCTTGATAAGTGCTTGAGGTTTCAAAGTGAAGTGTTATAAACCCGTTTAAATTTAGTTTGTATTTAGCATACAACACAGTTGTTCAGGTAGGAGGAAGGTAAGGAGTTGAACCCTCCCCCCTACCTCAGAGGTTGGTTTTACTCACGCGGGAGAATATGCCAAAAATCCAGCGTGAGTTTTTTACTCAGATGATATATATTATGCATGAAATGTATTTAACTCTTTCTATTTTATACCTATGTTGATTGTTTGGATCAGTTTTAATTTTAATCTCAATTTTAATCTCAATTTCTGTCAAGCAAAAATATCTAAAGTAATTTGGAATAACAACCTTGAAGTTCCCGATATATTTTGAAAATTATAGGAAGAC
>DATMYS010000047.1:0-2390 GCA_035560835.1 Methanosarcina sp. | reverse complement strand
CCTTAAAAATTAACTAGATCTAAATTCTAAAATTTTATTTATGTTTATTGTTTTACGTATAGCATTTATTTTTATTAAGCTCTTGTCAAAAATCAAGTTTATTAGGTGATTTCACTCAAACCAGTTCTCTTCCAACTTCTCCTCCCTTTCCCCCTGCCTGCTCGCATAAGCAACATATTCCCCGCTCTCCATATCAAAAACGAACCTGTAAACCGTTTTGAAATAAGCCCAGTATTTAACATACGGATCTCTTGCATCGCTCAGTGTAACAGTTACCGAGCCATTTTCTTCCGAAACGCTGTAAACAGGATAATCAATTTCCTGAGGAACGGCTGTGCTGTAGAGTTTTCCGGCTCTTTCAACATACACGGAGGCGTCGGGAACGGCGCCGGTCACGTTGATCTTCTCGATATAATCGCTTTTTTCGATCCCGGACCAGTAGCTCACTTCCATAATCCTGTAATGTGTGGAATTATAAGGATAAGCGGCAAGAAACTTCCCGCAGGACGAGGGATAAGTATCCTGATAGCTGATTTTTGCGCCTTCCGCGCCAGAAATATAATTCACCAGAAATAGTTTTGCCGCCGGCAGGACCGCGAGCCAGACCACAAGCACAATTAAAATCGCGGGGTATACTCTGCTCCGGTTTTTCGTGACAAAGGCACAGAAGTTGTTGAATTTCCCGTTCCATTTTCCGCGACCTTTCATGTATGCCACAAGTAAAACGAAAACGGGCAGCAGAGGGAGAATATTTGCCAGCGGATCGAAGAAATAGACTGCGCCGAGTGTGGATGTTCCGGTGCTGAAAGGATAGAGAGGACGCATTTTCCAGCTTGTCGCGTAATCAAGGTAGACGTGGGAAAAGATGGCTGCAAACCCGGCGGCTGTAAACAGGCGGTCTTTTGTTTTAAGCCAGATAAAAAGCGTAACAAGCAGAATGAAAAGGATTGAGTGCATGAATTCCCTGTGGCCAAACAGGTAAAAAAACTGGTTTCGCGCCTCATGACTCACGCTGCCCGCAAGGAGGGCAAATACAACGTATGGAATAAAATCGAGGTCAGGAAGGATTGCCAGAAAACCGAGCGTATTTCGCTTTTTTCCTTTGAAGCCAAGGGCCAGGGCAATCAGAAGGCCGATTCCCAGGTGGGACAGTGTATTTACCATTTGTTTTCTTCCTCAACCAATTTTTTCTTCCTCAAACAATTTTAATCTTTATTTAGTCTTTAACTTCGCTCCTGCCTCTACTGCACTTTTATTTTAATTGTTACTTATGATTTTATTTTTAATAAATCAAATCTTTCTTGGAGACCCTGAATACATTTCTTTGAAAATATCTATACTTTGTATCTTTTACCTTTAAATAGGTTAGATGATAATTATGTTTTACACTTTGAATTGCCAGATGCGATTCGATATGTGTTTGAAGAGACTCAAAGCAGAGTGCTTTACAGCGAGAATTGTTCAGGAATAAAATTGGTTACGACAGAGTAATTTGAGACAGATTCCTGTAACATAACTAAGGGGAAAATTGTTTAGCGGGGCAGGATTTGTAGTGGAATCATTTGTAGTGGATCATTTGTAGCGGGATCTTTTGACTGGAAAGCATAGATTCTCAATTAATCCGGATTCCAGAACAAATTTTGCAAAACCGATAGCTCATGAAAATTTGATAAAGGGAGTAGATAATATGGCCAAAGGATTATACAAATTACCACCTTTAAAATATGGATATGGAGACCTGGCACCTTATATTTCCGAAGAGCAGCTCAAGTTACATCATGACAAGCACCACCAGGCTTATGTGACTAACGCAAATGCAGCTATAGAGATGATGGACAAAGCAAGGAAAGAAGGGACCGACTTTGATTATAAGGCAGCTGCAAAAGCCCTTTCTTTTAATCTGGCCGGTCATGTCCTTCACGATTATTTCTGGTGGGAGATGACTCCCGAAAGCAATTCAAGCAAAGAGCCTGTCGGGGAATTGTCTGAAGTAATCAAAGAAGATTTCGGAAGCTTTGACAGGTTTAAAAAGGAATTTTCCCAGGTAGCATCAAGCGTGGAAGGATCAGGATGGGCGGCATTAACCTACTGTAAAGATACTGAAAGATTCATGATCATGCAGATAGAAAAGCATAATGTAAATCTGGTCCCTGATTATCCGATTATTATGGATCTGGATACCTGGGAGCACGCTTACTATATTGACTACCGCAATGACAGGGCAAAGTTCATAGAAGCCTTCTGGAATATAGTCGATTGGGAAGAAATCGACAAATACTTCAAGAAAATGAGGAAATAACCAAAAAGTTATTTCTTACATATTGTCTCATTACGATTAAATTTTCCGATTACTTTTTTATTTAATAGGTAATCGGAATATTCAATTTAGT
>DATMYS010000046.1:0-2809 GCA_035560835.1 Methanosarcina sp. | reverse complement strand
ATTCATAAATTCAATAGAATAAAAAGAAAATTAGTAATGAACGAGCCCTATCTTTTCACCACTTGGGAAATATATAAACCCATTTACCTTCAATTTCCTTAAAGCATTGTCAAAAGTAAAATTGAATAGCTTTGTATTACTCTTGACAGTACTTAATAAAAGAGGCACTCCTGCATCGTCCAGTTCTGTTATTTCTTTAAGCAGGACTTCTGCGTCAGGAGGTAATCTATACAGATAGTCTGTTGACATTTTATTAAGTTCACTTACGTTATGTCTTGCTCCGTCCATTACATCTGACCAGAGTCCTGTACTTGTTTTTAAATCATTAAGTGTTACCCAGGATTTAAAATTAAGTCTGGCAAAGGAAGTGGCTAATTTTGGAATAACCGATCCAATGTCCTGATAATATGGAATGTCTTCCCTTGAAGATATTTCATCCAGAATGAAGTACATTGCATTTTCCATTCTTTTTTCTACTTTTTCAGGAACGTATGGCTGGAAAAGGAGAGAATTAATCATATATGCCCTTGCTATAGGCAGGTATTCTTCAAAACTTTTTTTATATTCTCCATATGTCTTAAATGCCATGTTCAAAGGAATTGGAAGGTGAATAGGTACATCGGTTACATCAAAATAAGATAAATTAACTTCACGGCTGTTAAGAGGATAAAGTTCCTCGCTATTTTCAAGAAACTTATAAAAGTTCTTGGAAGAAGGCTGCCTGAATTCTTGAGGAACAATTCCTAATATCCGCTTAAACGCAGCCCATTTCTGCCTATCCCGGTGTGTATCCAGGGCTACTGTATTTACTCCGCCTTTCTCAAGGTCTGTTATTTGAGGGGCTGAGATTGCACACATACCCAGGCAGTATCGAAAATCCTCAATGTTGTAAAAGTTTGGATTTTTCACAGGAGTTGATAAAAACTCCAAAAATTCTTCCGTACTTGCTAAGTCTTTGCCCCGAATTTTATTTGGATTTACGCTTTTCCAGCCAATTGTGTATTTAACTAAAAGTGGGTCAAGTTCCTGCCCTTTAAGTTCATAAAATGTTTCGGTTTCTGTCACAGTAACTTTTATTAATTTGTCCTTTGGTGGAAATTCCCCGCTTTTTACCGCGTAAATCTGGTTTCTAGGGTCATTATAATAAGGTGAGGGATCAAGATAGAAGATTCCTTTTTCCTTATCTTTGTACCGGACATAACCCGTATTTTCTAATCTAAAAATAAGATTATATTCGCTTGCCGCAAATTCATAACCACAGCTTCGGTCTTTTAACGGGAGCAATGCCATAGGATCACTCTTTGCATATTAATTACCTCCTCGTAATCTTTATACAACTTGCAGGTAGAAAAGATTACCAGTTTTTGTAATTCTCCTCTATTTTTTTCTCTATTTTTGTAATTCTCCCTAGTTAATAAACAAAAATGTCGCTTGCAATAATATCTAGCGTCATGGATAATGTGTTTTTCCAGGAAAAACGCCATCAATAAAACTATTGTTATAAACAGGTTATAGGGTACGTGCTGAAGGTAGGTTTGATTCTTCATTCCCGTTTCCTTTTCTATTCTTCAATTCTTCTGAAAAACAGTTATTGTCCGGGTAAGGCTTCTATGTACTCTCTGGGTATAGATACTAAGAACCTTAAGTCCTGCCTTTTCCCCGTATTCCGCCGCAGCTTTATCCGAAACTACAACTGCGATGCCTCTGGGCTTAAGGACACGCTCGATTTCATTAAGAGCACAGGAGTAAAGTTCTTCCAGGGACCCTCCGAGAATTGCTGCCGATCTGCCGTAGGGTGGGTCAGTAACGACTGCGTTTATTGTCGCTTCCTTTAACGGAACCCTGCAGGCATCTCCTTCCATCAGGGCATAATCCAGTTTAAAGGTTTCAAGGTTCATATGGGCACCTTTTACAAGTTTTTCCTGGGCATCGATTCCTATAATCCTTGCTCCCATAAGCCCGGCTTCAACAAGAATTCCTGCAGTACCGCAAAAGGGATCCATAAAGAGTTCTCCTGGCTTTATTCCGGACAGGTTTGCGAGGGCGTGTGCAATTCTCGGCATAAGGACACCAGGATGGAAAAAAGGTTTATTCTGAGGAGTTCTGGCTTCATACGCACTTCTGTCAATAGAGGACAGGAGAGTCCCGAACACGGCTTTTTCGCTCAGGATCACTCTGAATTCCACGTCCGGTTTTTTCAGGTTTGCTCTGAAGCCTTTCCTGTAAATGTATCCTCCTACTTTCTGTTCCAGAAACTCACCCGGAAAATCCACATGATGTTTGATTCGTTTTGCTCTGACCACAAAACTTTGTCCTTCCCTGATGTAGCCTGATGAATCAAAGGTTTCTGCAAGTTTCAGGATCGCATCCGGAGTATTTTCGGAAATCCCAACGACCTTCAGGATATGGTGGGTCATTGCCAGCCTGTCAGTTATCGGGCCTCTGAGGATCTTTTCCACGTCCTCTTCTTTATCAGTTATTTCCACCACAAGGCACTGGTCAACAATAGTATGGGGCCGAAAATCAAGTCCCTCGATACTGAGACAGGCAAATACTTCGGCAGCGGGCAGTTCTTCATGTTCTCCAGAAAGTTCAAAAGCGTATAACATTGGTGATCCGGAATAGGTTGATAATTATAAATTGGAAACGATATTCGTACCATGACGGTGAGGAAATAGATATAAAACTCCGTGCGTGAAACGTGAAAGTAGTTATTAAAAGTAACTGATGGGGTTGGTTGTAATTATTATTCTGCGAAACATCCAAAAATGCAAATAAAATTTGAAAGCTAAAACAGTCTGTATATAAA
>DATMYS010000045.1:0-5425 GCA_035560835.1 Methanosarcina sp. | reverse complement strand
TTATAGAAGTCTACGTGAGTTCGTCGAGAATAAGTATAAATCTGAACTCTTTCAATAAAATTATCTATTCAATAAACTTCCGGCTGAATCGGCTAAGATGACGCCCTAGAAAACGGTACATCCCGGAATAAAGTGACTCTTTTCCCGAGAAAAACAAGTAGCCGGAATAGAAGTAAACTCGGCTGAAAGATCTCATTCCGGCGAACCTGATCTGTATCAATTAATTAACCATAAATCAGCTACAAGGGGCACATATGAAAAAATTACATCCTTATTTCATATCTTTTTTAGTAATGTTTTTTGTAGTGATAATGATTTCAGATGCCACGGCAGTTACAATCACAATAGATGACGATACTAAGGGAGCAGATTATAACAGTATACAAGATGCTGTCGAGAATGCAACTGATGGCGATACGATTCTAGTTTTTCCAGGGAACTATATAGAAAATGTGTATGTTAATAAAGAATTGATAATCAGTTCCCTTTCTGGTAACCAGGTTGACACTATTGTTAAGGCTGCTAACTCTGAGGATGATGTTTTTAAGGTTGTATCGGACAATGTAACCATTAGCGGATTTAGCATAACCGGTGCTGGAATAGATCAGTATGGAGATGATAGAGCCGGAATCTATTTTGAAAGCGTCAATAACAGTATCATTAGGGAAAACAATGTCTATTCAAATGGTTATGGAATTTTACTGCTTGACTCTTATAACAATACACTTGCCGACAACAGTGCGTATATGAGCTGCATCGGTGGCATTTTCTTGTGGAATTCCAGCTATAACAGGTTGCATAATAATCTAATAAACACGTCTAACCATGAGGGTATACATCTATACGAATCCAGCAATAATAATGAATTGAATAACAACACTGTAAATTATACTTATGTCGGATTTGGGATTGATCTGACTTTATGTGACAATAATACACTAACCAGCAACATAGTATCAAATAACGAGTTAGGATTTTTGCTTACTGGTTCAAATAATAACTCTTTTATTAATAATATAGCAAATTCAAACAAATGGAATGGCGTAGACCTTCAGGGCAGTAATAGCAATAATATCCTCTACAACAATACTGCAAATTTTAATAGTCATAATGGAATCTTTTTGATAAATTCAAACAGCAATAGGTTAAATTTTAACAATGCCTCAAATAATGCAGAGTACGGCATAAATCTCAATAATTCCAGCACAAACAACATATTGATCGGCAATATCGCAGACTCAAATGGTATAAAGAATATTCACGTTGCGGATCCAGTAAATAATACGGTAAATACCGGTTTACCTCAAGAAAATGATTCAGCTCAAAAATTACTATTCAAGAGTTTTATACTGGCCGTTATTACGATCATAACTGCAGCTTTAATTACAGGTAGAAGAGTACGGGAATATTGAGACTAAAGGGGAAAAGAAAGAGGGTAATAAAAACTGGAAGAAGAAAAGATCAAGAAAGAAAAATCAGAGAAAAAGTATTTCAGAGTACTTTTTCCATGATGCTCAGCGCCCTTTCGATATCTTTCATTGAAGCCGCGTAGGAAAAACGAATATGTCCATCCCCTTCGCTTCCGAAAGCTGTGCCAGGAGTGACAATAACGCCGTTTGAGATAAACTTCGAGGCGACCTCTGCAGAATTCGAGACTTTCGGAAAAGCGTAGAAAGCCCCTTTAGGAAGGGCACATTCCATTCCTAGCTCGTTCAGCCCTTTTACAAACACGTCCCTGCGCTTTCTGAACTCTTCTCGCATGGCGTTGACCGAATCTTTGGGTCCTGTCACTGCGGCATAAGCGGCTTTCTGAGCGATTGAGTTGGCGCAGGCCTGGAAGTACTGGTGCACCTTAAGCATCTGGCCTATGTAATCTTTCCTGGCTGCCACATACCCGAGTCTCCAGCCAGTCATTGCGTAGCTTTTTGAGGTTGCATTTACAGTAATCACATTATCCGAATAGCTGGCAGGGCTTACGTGCTCTCCTTCATAGATGAAGTACTCATAGACTTCATCGGAAATAATGGTTATATTGTGGTCGTCAGCAATCTCGGCCAAGGCTTTTATATCTGCCCTGCTTGCGATTGTACCTGTGGGATTTGAAGGGGAATTAAGGATAATGACTTGGGTCTTTGGAGTAATTTTCTCCAGCACGGCATCAGGCTTCATAGTAAGGTCTTCGGCAAGGGGAACACCTACGGCTTTGCCACTCAGGATTTCGGTCAGTGCATTGTAAGAAACGAAGCCGGGGTTTGAGATAAGAACTTCATCCCCATGGTTTAGAAGGGCTGCAAGGGCAATGGCAAGGGCTTCCGATGCTCCAGAAGTTACAATTATTTCCTCAGGGGAAACCGAGAATTCGTTATCTTCCTTGAACTTGTAACTCAGGGCTTCTCTTAACTCCGGAATTCCTGAACCGACCGTATAACCCGTAAAGCCCTCGTTTATAGCTTTTATTGCCGCTGCCTTGATATGCTCAGGGGTATCAAAATCAGGCTGCCCCAGTCCAAGGTTAATAGCGTCCGAGCCTGCTGCTTCAAAAATCTTCCTTATCCCAGAGGTATCTATTCTGGCTACATTCTCTGAAAACTTTATTTCCTTCAAATTGAGCCCTCCTGTATCCCTATAAATTAATTATTTTTAACTATGCCTGCTGTTTTTTGGTGATTAAGGCTTTTATTCGATATTCGTATGTCTCGATTTCAGTTCGGCTTCAGAGGCGCCTGTAAGCGTAATAAGCTGAGAGATTATCGAATCAAGGAAAATAAGCGATGTAATTTCAAAAGATGTGCCCAGTGGAGGCAGGTTTTTGTAACCTCCCCGCATATTTCTTTCAAGGTAGCCGTCTGCGTCAGGATCATTTTTGGTCTTGCTTGGAAGGATCATAGCAATATCCGAGATTCTACCGAGTGTGGATTCTTTTTTAGAAGTGACTGTTATGAGGGTTGAGCCGATGTCTTTCACTATTTTTCCGAGATCCGCTATAGAATGGGTTTCTCCTGACCCTGAAATGGCAATCATTACATCCTCCGGCCGGACAGCAGGAGTTGTGGTCTCGCCAACCACATACACGCTGAATCCGAGGTGCATAAGCCTCATTGCAAAAGCTTTGGCAACAAGCCCGGACCTTCCGGCCCCCATCACAAAAATTCTTTCGCCTTCCAGAATTTTCTGGATCATCGATTTTATGGCCTCTCTGTCAAGTCTATCAATTATCTCATTGAGGTTTACTGCAATCATTTTCATTGATAATAGTACATCTTCGCAGTCGTTTACCTGAACTTTTTTCATATGAGTTCTCCGAAAAACATTGATAGGACTTACGCACTTGAGGACCAAAATCAAGCACGGCAAACACTGTAGATTAACGTCACATTTCAGACAGTTAACGGTCTAATGCTGTTGATTTTTCAGTTCAACTGCGTAAGTCCCACATTGAGTTAAGTGCCTGGTTAAATATCTGATCCTCTAAATAATTAATTGATTTAAGTTTTATTTACCTCTGCTTATGTCAATGATAGAAACTGCTCCTGAAATATTTTACCGAAACCCTTCTTTCTTTCAAATCACAGTACGGATTTCAGGGTAAATTTTGGAAGCCTTCTTTTCACCTTGCCGCAACTCCAGCAGTCCAGATTTTTACCTGCTTGTTTGCGATTCAGTTTTATAATTAATAGCTTTCAGTTCCCAGTTCTCAATGTTATTTTTAAATTCGTGATAGAGCCTCTGTATATCACAGTCACTCCCATTCCAATAAAAGTCTTTACGCGTTTCTCCTTTTTGGAGCTCTTCAAGTATAAATTTTGATAGGTGGAAAAGGGCTTTTTTATTGGAAAAGGGAATACTATAATTTACGCGATAACCGCCAGCTGTTTTTCCATAGGACACGAGTGTGTACCCTTTACTCTCATATTCCGTAATCTCATCAAAACTGCAGATAATTTCGAATTCATGAACCGCAGACTGGTCAACTTTTGAAATTCCGATTAGTATTTGCGCTATAATGTAATCAGGAACTTTCCGTCCAAACCATACGGCAATTTTCCCGTAAGTACAGATTAAGTTGACGTCATTCCTGCCCATCTCAAAGGAGCCTAGAGACTGGGGAGGGTAGATTATAGCTTCCACGTCTTGGGTCTTCTGGGCACACATTGCTTCCACTTCGTTTACTTACTTGCAGAGACAAGTGCACTGATGAGATTCCGATCTTTTTTAAGGGTTTTGAGCTGATTTGCAGGCCCTATTACCGTAAGTCTCTTATTGCTCTGCCTTTTGAAAATTTTTCCAAGCAATGAACCATCCTGATTTGCAGGGTAACTTTGCATCTCGATGCCCGTAAACACATCAGGCTGGATTGCTGACATTGTCATTTCTATAAGCTTTGCTTCCTCCATTGGGTTCAGGCCCTTTTCAAGCACCAGGATTTTACCTTTTCGTACCTCATCGATTATGTACCGGACTTTCTCCATTGAAGCCATCTGAGAAATTCTGGCTTCGGATATCAAATCAAGCTGAATTCCCTGCATGTAGATCACCCGAACTGTTTTGCCAGAGCTTCATAAAACGAATCCATTCCCACCCCTTCAAGTGCCGAAACTGGCACCATGGGGTGCTGCGGGAAGGCATCTTTTATGCCAGACGGATCGGCATCAGGAAGGTCTACCTTGTTTGCTACGATAAGAAGAGGAAGGTTTCTGGCTTCCATATTCCCTATTACCGTTACGTTGACCTGGGTATAGGGATTTTCGGTGGAATCCATAACCAGTATGACACCATCGAGGTCATCCAGCCATTTGACAGCTTCGATAACTCCTTCTGTTGCTTCTTTGGATCGTTTCTTGGATTCAGAATCACTCATTCCCTGCTCCATGAAGTCGTGGAAATCGATTTTTGTAGCAAGCCCGGGCGTGTCTACGATATCAAGGCTGATTGTATGCCCATTGGTATCAATACTTATTGCGTTCCTTCTCTTGGCATGCCGGGTCTCATGAGCGATATGAGAAACAGAACCCATTGTTTCTTCAGCTCCGACCCAATCCTTGAGGATCCGATTGCTAAGGGTCGTTTTACCGGCATTGGGGGGGCCGTAGATTCCTATGCATGCTCCTTTTTTCTTAAAGAGCTTGTTGAAAATTTTTGAAAAGCTTACCTTAAATCGTTTTATCATATTCATAGCTTCCCTCCTTTGGGAAAAGCATAGCACCTAAGGATTTCTCGGATTGCTTTCCTTTACGGGTTAGTACTTAAATTTTAATCTATTGATCCATGCATTTAAGTAACTTCTATTTATCGTACTAAAGGGATTGGGGGAAATTGTAGATGTTTCTTTCCTTTCCAGTATCTCTGGGGGTAAATAGGAAATTTCAGATCCTTTCTATGGTAGAATAGAAAGTGCCTCCGTGGAAATAACATCAGAATATAAATA
>DATMYS010000044.1:0-5242 GCA_035560835.1 Methanosarcina sp. | reverse complement strand
TCCATCTATTATTTTCCTGGACGAACTTGACTCTCTTGCACCTATTCGCGGGGCTTCCGCAAGTGAGCCTCAGGTTACAGCCAGGATCCTGAATCAGCTTCTTTCCGAGATGGATGGGCTTGAGGAACTCAGAGCTGTAGTGGTAATAGGTGCAACCAACCGTCCTGATATTATAGATCCAGCTCTTTTAAGACCGGGACGTTTTGACGAGTTGATTCTCGTTCCCGTTCCTGATGCAGGAGCTCGAAAGGAAATTTTCAAAGTTCATACTGAGAAGATGGCGCTTGCAGAGGATATCGATATTGACAAACTAGTTGCCCTGACCGACCAGTATACAGGTGCTGACATTGCAGCTGTGTGCAAGAAGGCAGGAAGAGACGCACTCCGCGAAGACCTTCATGCTAAGGAGGTGAAGCATAAACATTTCCTTCAAGCAATTGCTGAAACCGGGCCTTCGGTTACTCCTGATACCATGAAATATTACCACGCTGTACAGGGTGGCCTGAGAAAAAGGCAGTCAAAAGAAATAGAGACTCCATTTTATACGTAAATGAGAGACAGGAAGTTTGATCTTTTTTCTTTCCCTTTTCTTGTTTTCCTTTATTTTCTCTACTCTTTTTTCAGTATTCTTATTCGCCATATGCAGCCTTTGTGATTTATATTACGAAGTATAACACCTATAGGTTTTTACTCCCAGGATCTAAGCATTAACTTAACCCTTGTTCCTTATATAATGCTAATTTGCTTCATAGTGATTTTTATATTGTATCCAAAGTTTGTTAAGGAACCAAAGAACACTCCTGATTCTGCCTTGCGTTCACAAATCAATAAGTTTCCAGCATAAACAAAGAATACTGAGCTCCAAAAGTGAGAAGTATCCTCCGGTAAATATTTTGGTTGAATTATTTTTATATAATTATTGATATACTGCTTAATGGAGGTGGTCAACCTGGGGAAAGTGATAGCTACCTGAATCTATTGAGGTTAACCTACCTATGAGATCCAGCAAGGAAGACCTTGTCAGGTTTGCTGAAAAAAAATAGGTAGAGAGTGATATTCTAAGCTTCAAGGTACATACCTGAAATAGAAATGAAGGTCTATATGGTTGAACACCTGCTAGTACTGCCAGAGGTTTAGTAAGAGAAATAGTCGTGAAACACTTTCTCAAGGAAGTCCAAAAACTGAATAGTTTTTAGAAAAAAGATAGACCAAAAAATAACTTTAGGAGACATAAAGGAGACAAAACTGGAGTAAAGGGGGAAAAGTTATGGAAATCGTTCCTATGGATATTCAGCATGTATTACAAAATATAAAATTTCCTGCAAAAAAGAATGACATAATTCAGCAAGCAAGAAGCAGTGGTGCAATGGCGGATCCTTTACTGGAGAATCTTGACATGCTCCCAGACAAAGAATATGCCAGCGCTGATGAAGTCGTCAAGGAACTTGAAAAAATCTAAATCTATTTTAGAGTGAATTAACTGTCAAATGGGGGTCAAATCTTAAAAGTAAATCCTGCTGAAATTCAAAACCTAGATTGTTTGTACTCTCCTTCAAGATGGAGTAGCTTGATAGAGTATTTCGAAATAGAAAGCCTCATCATTTAATAATCCATAAGGTTCCTTTCAGGCTTTTTGCAGGATTGAGAACTTTCTAGAAAGCATAACAGTCTCCCATTTGACTAAAATTCAGGAAGCTAATAAGTCTCATAAGTCTCCTGAATTTTTCAAAAATAGATTATCTGGTAAACAATCCTCAGCTGTGCTATACTTAACTTAGATAGCATATTAGTGTACGGATACTCGATAATAAATTGAACTGAGGATAATAACCAGGAGGAAAAAATGATAGTACCTGAACCTACGGAGGTGAACTTATTAAAAGAGGCCAACGCGACGTTAAGGAGTATGTAACCGGCAGAGGCATCGGTTATCCTGCAAACAGGAAAGACCTTATCAGGTTTGCTGAAGGAAAAGAAGCAGAAAGTGATTTTCTGGATCTTCTTAAAGGGATACCTGAAATAGAGCATACCCCGGATGACGTTACCAGAGAAATAAAACACCCGGAAAGCGAACGTGTCAAACCACCAAAACCAAAAGAAAACTGAATTTACGCAGCAAGTTTTTGTTCAAGTAAATTCGCTCAAAGATAAGCTATAGAACTAGCTATAGAACTAGTGTCGAGTCAACAGCAAAATATCGTATAAAATCGACTGCAAGTATTCGTAATCATCAAACCTTTGAGGATAGACGGGACACTAGTGTTTCAACCAGTTAATTTTTGATCATTTTTATAAGTTTTTAATCCCTTTATATGTTCATGCTACAGATTAAACTTGAATATACTGAGGTAAATTTCCTTCTTAACTTTACAAGAAAAGGACATATAAGTGCAAGAGAACTAACTCGAGCCCGTATTCTTCTTCTGTCAAATCAGCAAAAAGGAGTCACTGAGATAGCGAAAACATTGGGTGTTTCCAGGAATACTACTTTGACTGTAAGGAAAAGATACATTGAGGAAGGTATTCCAAATGCCCTTTCGGACAAACCAAGATCTGGTCAACCTATAAAATACAATGAAAAACATGTTGCAAGATCAAATTCACTATATGAGGCCAACCAAAACTGTTATATGAAGCAGAGGTCCTCAAAACCCTATTTTTTGTTTCTATAGAGATATGTGGGTCAGATATCAAAGTTAACCTTTACTACCTCACACTCTGGCAGATTTTCAATATGTACGCCTTCCAATGTTCCTGTTACCTCAAGACTGTTAAACTCACTTGAACCGCAAAGTACGTCCTGATTCGGGTGCGTGCCAGGGGTGATATTGCAGCTGAGAATAGTCTTTTCCCCAACTGACACCACAATTGGAAGCCTTTGGGATGCAGGGTGGTTCTTTGGAAGAACGATTAATGGTGACCTGATTTCCCGGATCATGAAAAGAACGCATTTAAGTCCTTTTTCAGTTTTCTCATCCACAGACAGCGCAGAAGCAACAATCAGGTCATGGGGTTCCAGTCCGAGTACAATCTCTTCATTCTCAGTCTCCAGAAAAAACTGTCCACGCGGACCTGCTTTCACAATAGCTACTGTTCCTGCCGTGCCGCGCAGGAGAAGTATTTCACTTTCCTTCAGTAAAATGTCTTTAGAAGAGGTCGATTCTTTCATGTTAAAAATAAGTGTTTAAAAAATCCAGTCGATTATCAGGATTCTGCTACATTTTTAGACTGGCAGGAAGGACACGTCACATTTTTACCAATGCCTTTGAATCTGTTCCCACAGTCTTTACATACATAGTCTTTAACCGGCAATTTTCCATCCAGTTCCAGATCAAACGAGTCTCCAACACTACACATCATTGTCACCTCACGGTTTTATCAAGGGGCTCATTAATAATTATATTACCCACATATTATTACTCATACTTCTCCAATTAATACCTTTCCATACCAGTCTCCGGGAAAAATAAGTATAATCATTCACTGATAAGTATAATCATCAACTGGTCAATGTAATTTTTCTTCTTTTGATTTTTTCCAGATCTTTAAGCCTCCATAATAAGATAGGTACAGAAATCCGATTATGCTGCTGATCCCATAAGAAATAAAACGCTCTAAAAAAACGAAACTGCTTGCAAATGCGAGGGACAAACCAAAATACAAAAGTAAAGAGATCAGCCCTCCTTCAATTATTCCAAGTCCACCTGGGGTTAAGGGCAGGGCCCCGAGCAGGAAAGACAGAATTGAAATTGTTATAATCAAGCTTAAAGAGAGGTTAATGTTCAGGGCTAAAGCAACTGATTTGAGACGTATTACATCAAGAACCCAAACCCCACAAGATAATAAGAGAACAGGAATAAACGATTTTTTGAATTGATTCCAGTTTTGCTGCGCAATCTTTAAGAGAGAAATAAATTTTGCTCGAAAAACCAAGATTACTATCACTGCTGTCAGGAAGACTAAGAAAAATAAATGGATCGTTCTTAATGTTAGACTATGTGGCAGGAATCTAATCTCTAAAGAAGGGAATGAGTCTAAAATATAAATTGATAAAAGAGCTACAGGAATTGCCTCAACCAATCTTTCGAAAAAGATTGTTTTGAAAGCGTTGGTATAGCTGATTCCAAAGAGCTTATTGGCCCAAAGTATTCTGAAGGATTCTCCACCCGCCATATTTCCCCCTGGAGTAATATTGTTTATAAATACTGCTCCGAAATAAATGGGAACAAGGCTTGTGGCTTTTAGATCATAACCAATGCAGGAAAGAACCTGTTGCCAGCGGACCGAAAATAAGTACACACTTAACAGGTATATTAAAATCGCCAGAAACACATAGCGTAGCCTTGTTTCCCTCAGTGTGTTTAATACTTCTTTTAGAATAGGTGCGATCTCTATCCAGTAACTACGAACTAGAAACACCCCTGCTGTGAGCAATAAAAGGACCACAATAGCTTTTACCAAAGTTCCCATTTTCAAAAGCATACCTCACAAGGGTTCAGAGTCGCATTTTTATGAAATAAATTTTTCCATTTAGTCTCCTAAACTTTAATTTGCTTTTTGGACTTTGTGTTTAATTATATGCTTTCTGGACCACGCTTGCTCTGAATATACGCAATAATACCTGGAAGTAACGAAACAAAAATTATTCCAAGTATTACAAAGCTGAAATTATCTTTTACAACTGGCAAGTTTCCGAAAAAGTATCCTCCAAAAAGGAATAACATTACCCATGATATTCCCCCAATGATATTGTAGCTAATGAACGTCGAATAGGGCATTGTTCCTATTCCTGCTACGAACGGTGCAAAGGTACGGATAACAGGAACAAAGCGAGCTAGAATTATTGTTTTCACTCCGTATTTCTCAAAGAATGAGTGTGTACGGTCAAGGTGCTCCTGTTTAATAAACCGTATCTTTTCATAACTTGTTACTCGATCTCCTACTGAATGACCTATCTGATAATTGACAGTATCTCCTGCAATAGCTGCGATACATAGAACAACAAATATAGTAAATAAGTTGAGTGAACCACTGGCAGCCAGAGCTCCCGTTGCAAAGATGAGAGAGTCTCCAGGTAAGAAAGGAGTTATTACCAGACCTGTCTCACAAAAAACAATAACAAATAACAACAAATACGTTAACAGACCATATTCATTTGTTATTGCGCTTAAGTGAGTGTCAAGATGCAAAAATAAATCGATAAAATAGTTTAGATCTATCATGTGAATATCTTCTATAAAAT
>DATMYS010000043.1:0-2566 GCA_035560835.1 Methanosarcina sp. | reverse complement strand
CTTTTTAACAATGTATGTAAGTTATTATCATGGACGAAAAATGTCATAGTCAGAAGACATCTGTGGAAAGACAGTTAATCTTGAGATTCTTAGCTGTTTTGTGTGGGCTGAAAATCGCTTTTCAATTGGGAAAAATCACACAAAAGACATAAATATGGAATATGAGCTTGGTTTTTCACAATAAATTTTTTCAAATATTATATCTTTGAGCGCATATTTAGAAGAAAATATTGTAAGTGCATAGTTTGAAAATAAAACCTTAAAATTCAGAAGAAGTGATTACAAATCATCTGCTCGAAAGAGCGAAGAGATAGTTTTGAGATGTTTTATTAAAATATGTAAGAGGGTAGAATGAAGACAATCAAATATCTGATGTGCTTATTTGTTCTGTTGATTGTGTCGATTTTGGCTCTTCCATCAGGAGTGAACACATACCCTTCGCATGGACTACTAAGCTGGAAAGGACAAAATTGGGATTTGACATCTGGCTACGCAAATCCCGGTAATAATTACTGGAATAATACAGGTGCATGGATAGATGATCAAAATAGATTGCACTTAACAATTGTAAATGATGATGGTAGATGGAAAAGTACAATGTTAAGTAGCCAACGTAGATATCATTATGGCACTTTCACATGGACTGTAGATTCGCCTGTTTTCACTTTTGACGAAAATAGTGTAGTAGGACTTTGTACCTATTTAGATGATTCTCATGAATTAAATATTATAAATTCAAGATGGGGAGAAAATAATGGAAATCAACTTTGGTATAACGTGGAACCTTCTAAAATTGAAGGAAATAGTAAAGCGTATATGGTTCCATCGAGCATTATCTACACAAATATAACTTATAGAATCGAATGGAAACCAACTTATGTAAGATTCACATCCATCGCGCAAGACGGAACAATTATAGCAGACTATAATAATACAAATGTTTCTGCAATCCCGCAAGAGCCCGAAAACGTCATAATGAATTTATGGTTAATGGCCCCTCCATCCGATGGAAAGAATATTGAACTTATAATTAATGATTTTACAGTAGTTAACGATTGAATTATAAAGTGGCTTTTAAACCACTACTAAACTTTTTTCTTATAACTATTTAGGGAATAACTACTAAACCTTCTCGTAGATACTTTGTTTGTGCCTAGGTTGAGTGAGTTGAGGTTATCGTATGCCCAAATTTGATAATATATAGGCATACTGTATGCATTAAAGCATTGTGTGTTGCTATTAGCTAACATTTAGTCACAAATATTGCAGATTAATATAATGTGGTTGTACAACAGACGCGACTCCAAAAAGTAAACAGCAGTAAGCTATGCTATCAACGCTGTATTAATTGTCTTCGTTAAACTCACTTATAAGAATCTGATTTTTGAAAGAATATTTGGGAATCTGGACTGCTATGGCTAGCTCTGTTAATTCTTTTATTTTTTTATTGTATTTTTGATTGAACACTTTGTCAAACTTCAATAAGAAGTCAATAGCTTTATCCACAGCCTCTCTGCTCAATAGCGGAACTTTTTCAAGCGCTGCTATGTATTCTTCCTCATTGAAGCCTTGTTGTCTAGCAAGGGACCGAAAAAAATCATAGTCCACAGATTCATCCTCAAAAAAGAACTGTCCTGCGTAAATGTCGGCAACGTGCCGACTACCCACTATAATTGGAGCCGCTATGTCCCACATATTGTTTTTGCACCTGTACATCTTAAACTCTTCCGGGAGAGAAGCCCTGGATAGTTTTATGTTGCATTCTACGCAGTACTTGCAGGTTTCGGGGTGAACCCTGTGAAATTTGGTACAGACATCCTGCCATCCGACACCTACCAGAACATTGCCTTTGAGATCATTTAGACCTAGGGAGATGGGAACAAGCTTGTAGAAATCACTCATGAGGTACTGGACTGTCTGGGTATCGATGATATCAGCAAGCTCCAGGTTAGCCGTCTCCCACTCAGGCGAGTAGATATTTTTCGACTTTAGCCTGATGCACTGCCCACTCCTGCGTAGCATAGTCTCTACCTTCTTTCGCATGAGAATGATTTGGGTTATGATGAATCCACCGAGAAGCGCACCGTATTTATTAAATTCAAGATGTGCCTTTTCATTCATCCACTCAGGTATTGCCCAATTTAGTTCTAACAATCCTTTTCGATTATTCTGTAAAATTTTTGTTTTGTATATGTCTTTGGACAATTTTATGGTAACATCAGCCGAAACCGCTATTGAGACAAACATCTGCAGATATCGCGGCAGTAACACATTCCAGTTACTTAACTGCCCAAATATACGAGAAGTGAAGATCAAATGCAGGTACTGAGACAGTAATATTTGCCAGTTATTAAATTGATCATATACGCAAGACGGGATAACCGTATGCGGGTATTGCATCAACGACATTATTACCACTTCTGAATTACCACTCTTGATCCGGTTTAAAGAGGAAGAGATAGTATGCATAGATTAGCTGAGCAATAGTAAACCACGCATAAAATAGCTGAGGAATAAATGTCATCCTTACAAGATAGTCCCACATACTGGGATTCTGCACATATCT
>DATMYS010000042.1:0-4122 GCA_035560835.1 Methanosarcina sp. | reverse complement strand
GTAGAGAATAGAACCAAATCTGGCAAAAAGGGCATATTCGTCTTATTTGTCAGATTTGAGAGTTATTTTTTTCTAATTTTCAGAAACTTATGTATAGTTTCTATGACTTTAATGGACTTGGCATCGAACATTGTTACATTTGGCTCTGGTTCTCTGCCGTTTGCAATCCTAAGTTTTTTCCTAGTAGAGTATTTATGATCTGATTCTAAGGATTATTTAATTTTAAAACAGCTTTTAACTGAAAATTATCTTCTCTCTATAACGATGTTATTGAATAGGACTTACGCGATTGAAAGAGAAATCAATAGCGTTAAACCTTTAACTGTTTAAAACTCGTGTTTAGCGGCAGTGTCTATTGTGCTTGATTTTGTATCCCCTGTGCGTAAGTCCTATTGAAGATATCTGTACCCGTCCAGTAAAATGACTTTAATTTCTTACTAATAATATATTTAAACTTAATAAAAAAGTTTATATTTTATCGTGCTATCTTAGTAAATGTCTAAAAACGAGTATTAAAAATCACTTACATACAAAGAATGCGTGTTTACAATGTCTTACGTAGAAAAAACATGCCCTATTTGTGGGAAAGAATTCTTTGTCCTTAAAAAGGCTGAGGAAAAAGCAACTTACTGTACTCTGGCGTGCCTGATTAAAGCTCAGGATAAAGTTGGATCCAGAGATATGACTTTTCCGAGCCTTGGTTGAACATTTGTAAGCTGAAAAAATTAAAAATGCGGAGAACATCCTTAATAATGGGAACGTTTTCCAATCTTTTTATTTTCAAGATCTCTTTTATCTTCCAGCGAGTTTTTTTGCAATCTGGGTTACATGTCTACCTTGATAGCGGGCCATTGCAAGTTCATTTTCAGAAGGCTGGCGGTTTTCGTCCGTTCCTGCAATCGTTGAAGCTCCGTATGGGCTACCTCCTGTAATTTCATCCATCCTTCTTTGACGATTTTCTGAATACGGAAGCCCGACGATGATCATTCCGAGATGGAGAAGGGTAACATGCGTTGTGAGGATTGTAGATTCCTGGCCTCCATGCTGTGTTCCACTTGAAGTAAAGACGCTTCCTACTTTTCCAACAAGAGCGTCTCTACTCCAGAGCCCTCCAAGGCCGTCAAAAACTGTACGCATCTGGGCAGTCATATTTCCGTAACGTGTAGGTGTCCCAAAAATAAGGGCATCTGCTCCTGCAAATACGTCTTCATACATGCTTCTGGTTAGGACAGGAATATGTGCAAAAAGATTTTTTGTTTCGACTGCCCCCATTTTTTCCAGAACTTCGTAAGGCAGGGTTTCAGGCACCTGATAAATCTCAACTTCAGCTCCTTCGACTTCTCTCGCTCCATCAGCTATAGCTTCTGCCATTTTGTAAATGTGACCATGAATACTGTGGAATATTACGTTTATCTTAACCATTTGAATCTCCCTTAAAACCAATTGAAATGTAAGTAAGGCGGTTTCAACTATACACAAAATGGATTAATAATCCCGGAAAAAACCGGATCCCTTCTTAAAAATAGTTTTCTGATGCCTTATATAGTTTGTTAGCAAGGGTCGAGTTTCTCTTCCTAGCAGTGTACTAGTACTGCGATTCCTAAGTAAGTTCATAAAACTTAACTTTTCAATAGATCCAAAGATCACGGATTTTTCCAGGAAATAAGGAATCGATTTTGGAATCGAAGCACTAGTGATCACCTGGTCTGGTTTCCTGGTTTACTTTTTTACTCTGTCTAAAGTATTTTGAGAACTAACAAGGACTACGAATGAGAAATAAAACGTATCAAAATAGTTATTAGGCTATAATGCCGTATAAGCTGGACATGCCCTCTCTTTCTATCGTAATGCCTTCAATGAATGAAGAAGAAACCATCCGAATTTGCATAGAGAAAGCTCAGTCTATATTCAAAAAATATGGTATAGAAGGAGAGATAATAGTTGCTGACAACTCATCAGATCGGACTGCGGAGATTGCAGCTTCAATGGGTGCAAAGGTAATAGGCCCGATAAAAGGTTATGGAAACGCTTACCTCAAAGGGCTGGCCGAAGCAAAAGGAGATTATATTGCTATTGCCGATGCTGACAATACTTACGACCTGCTTGAGCTCGATAAGTTCCTGGATCCTCTTATGGCAGGAGAAGCAGATTTTATAATGGGCACCAGGCTTAAAGGCAATATAAAAAAAGGAGCTATGCCCTGGCTGCATCAGTATATAGGCAATCCTTTCCTGACAGCAGTGCTGAATTTCCTTTTCAAAACGAAAATTTCGGATGCTCATTGCGGGATGCGAGCTTTTACAAAAGAAGCCCTTGGAAAAATGGACCTTAAAACTCACGGCATGGAACTTGCATCCGAGATGGTAATTGAAGCTGCAAAATGTGGGCTGAGAATTAAAGAGGTCCCCATAACTTATTACTCACGCCGCGCCC
The DNA here is from genome assembly GCA_035560835.1 of Methanosarcina sp. Classification (GTDB taxonomy): domain Archaea; phylum Halobacteriota; class Methanosarcinia; order Methanosarcinales; family Methanosarcinaceae; genus Methanosarcina. The sequence goes on along the minus strand of DATMYS010000042.1, from coordinate 1,689 downwards.
CCTCCAAACTGCGTTCATTTCAGGACGGCTGGCGGCACATAAGGTTTATGATGTTATACCGCCCTCTGCCTTTTCTCTTTTTACCTGGTGCTGTGGTATTTATCCTTGGAGTTCTGATAATCGGTTCTCTCCTGCTTAGCGGAGATGCAACAGAGAGCAGGTTGCATTCCTTCATTTTGGGCTGTATGCTTCTGATTCTCGGAGGACAGACTCTCTCTACCGGCGTCTATTTGAAAACATATGGCCTTATCCGCGGCATGTACCCCAATAATAAGGGAAACACTGCAAAATGGCTGAATTACCATTCTCTTGAAAAAGAACTATTTGCAGGTTCAATCATACTGATTGCAGGCCTCCTGCTTGGGCTAAAGGTAGTATACACCTGGGTTATCTCAGGATACGGTTCTCTCTCGGAAGTGAGGAATGCAGCTATTTCAATGGTATTTGCCTTTATCGGCCTTCAGATGATTTTTTCGGCGATTGTCCTGAGCGTAATGCTCCTTGAGGTGGACACTGACTGGTAAGTGGTGCAATGAAGATAGCCTTTGTTTATGATGCTGTTTATCCATGGGTCAAAGGCGGCGCAGAAATGCGCATCCACGAGCTGGGAAAGCGGCTCTCGATTAGAGGGCATGAAGTACACATTTTTGGAGTTAAATGGTGGGAAGGAAAAGACACCATCGAGTATGAAGGTATGATTCTTCATGGCGTCTGCAAAGCTCGAAACCTGTATGTAAACGGCAGACGCTCGATTTCCGAGGCAATAATCTTCGCTGCGAAATTATTCCCTGAGCTCAGGAAAGAAAACTTTGACCTTATAGATGTGAGTGTCTTTCCATATTTTTCCTGCTTTACCGTAAAAGCTGTCTCAATCCTCGAAAAAATCCCTTTAGTATTTACCTGGCACGAGGTATGGGATGATTACTGGTATGAATATTTAGGAAGGGCAGGAATTTTCGGGCAGCTTGTCGAGAAAGCGGTCTCGAAGCTATCAGAAAACAATATTGCGGTTTCGAACTGGACAAAGGATAGGCTTGAGTTGCTCGGGGTACCTGGAGAACTGATTACAGTTATCCCTAACGGGATAGACCTTAAAAGGATTTCCGGAATTGAGTCCGACTGGGGAAACCCTCTTGTGAACCTTGAAAGTAAAATTTATGATATCATTTTTGCAGGTCGGCTTATAAAGGAAAAAAATGTTGACTTGCTGATTAAAGCTGTATCTCTTCTTAAAGCCGATTTTCCATACATCAGGTGCTGTATTGTTGGAGACGGGCCTGAAAAGGCAGCACTGGTGGAGCTCGCAAAGAGAACCGGGGTTTACGAGAATGTCGAGTTTGCAGGCTTTCAGGAGTACGGAGCGTTGATCGGAAAAATTAAGGCTTCAAAGGTGTTTGTGCTGCCTTCGAGCCGGGAAGGGTTTGGGATGGTGGTTATCGAGGCTTTTGCCTGCGGAGTGCCTGTGGTAACGGTCAGAGCGAAGTACAATGCTGCGCAGGGGCTTGTTGAAGACGGAGTTGACGGGTTTATTGTGGGGCTTGAGGAGAGGGAAATTGCAAAAGCTGTGGTAAAAATGGTAGGGAATACTTCCGGAAACAAAAAAGCTTCAGAAGCCGCATTGAGGAAAGCTGAAAACTATGACTGGAAAGAAATAGTTAAAAACGTTCAATTAATGTTTGAAGCTTATAT
>DATMYS010000041.1:0-12216 GCA_035560835.1 Methanosarcina sp. | reverse complement strand
GATAATGTTACAACAATAATATAAGCTTAGAACAATGGACTGAAATTATAATGATATGCTAACGTCTGGATAATTAAATAACATTCTGTGCTAAAAATATTATATACTGTGAGTGCATAGTAAGACTTGCGTTCTCATCCCTTTAACACCCCATTCATTAATATCTACTCCACAAGTAAGGGATAAGACGGAAAGAGAATCAATCAAAACTCGCAACCCGTGAGTCCAGTACCTCAGTATCTCTTCCCACATAAACAAAATCTCTTAAAGCCGTTCAGAACTTCCAGGTTCTTTGATGAGAACGCAATCTATTTTTCAATATTAAAAATCATATTACTGGTCTTCTTTCGAATTTCTTCACCTCTCAAATCGACCGCCCTTGCTTGGAAAAGACTATTTAGCCCCATCTTTTACTTGAATTTTTTCTGAACTCTTTCTGATTCGAGCCGCATATTGTCGAAGTGCGGTCTGGAAAAAAGGTTTGCTGCAACGGTTGATCACGCCGTCGCTAGGGTTTTAGATCAAACGGGAGTTTTCGGTCAAGCCTTTTTTCAAAAGGGTTGTACCACAACCGTTGCGCCGGTTGATCACACCGATCCTCGAGGGTTTTAGATCAAACCTTTTTTGAAAAGGTTTGCGCTCAAGCAATTTTTTAAAAAGGCTTGCGGGCAGGCTTATTTTAAAAAGGCTTGTGAAACTTGGGACGTACTGTCTATTTTATATATATCTTAAAATAGATTATATCTCTCGACCGCCTAAAAAACAATTTTATTGTACGAAAAAAGGAGAGAGACATGAAAGTCATGATCATAGGTGGTTTTCTCGGAAGCGGGAAAACAACCACTATACTGAGAATCAGCAGGCAGCTCAGTAACGCAGGGAAAAAGACTGCAATTATTGTAAACGAAATAGGGGAAATCGGGCTTGACGGGGATATTCTTACAAGCCCTGGAATTGTAACTGAGGAGCTTACAAGCGGCTGCATATGCTGTACACTCAGGATAAGCATGCAGTATACCCTTCAGACCCTTGAGGAAGAGTTTGCGCCTGACATTGTTATTATCGAACCGACAGGAATTGCCTTCCCTGGGCAGATACGGGACGAAATTGAAACAATGGGACTTTCTGAGCTCTCCTTTGCCCCGATAGTAACACTTATAGATCCTGGCAGGTTCGGGACCGAAGCAAAAGAGATACCAAGATTTATAGAAACGCAAATAAAAGACGCCGAAGTTCTCTGCATAAATAAGATCGATGTAACGCCTGTAGAAGCTATCCTGTCTACTGAGAAAATGCTCCATGAAATGAACCCTGAAGCTCGGATTCTCAAATTTTCCGCAAAACATCAAGGTGAGCAATTCGAAAAACTACTTTTCCACCTCTCTGTACCTGGGTTTAAAAAACCTTCCCAGGAAATGAAAAATTCCATTGAGCTTTCTGAAGTTTCGGCTTACTCAGTTCTCTATACCCTTGGCTCATGGGATTTCAGTCCTGAAGAAAGTGTACATTTCGTAGAAGAAAACCTTCAGACTATTCAGAAGAGGGTTCGGAAAATTAATCCTGAATTTGTAGGGCACGTAAAGTTTTCCATGAAACTCCCGGAATATGTGGTTAAAGGCAGTGTAACTTCATCTAAAGAAGTGCCTCAGGTAGACATTATTCCGGGCAGGGAAAGTGAGAACGCAGAACTCAGGCTGCTCTCCGCAATTACAAAGGTTCCAAAATATAAACTCATAGAGATAATTGAAAGTACTCTTGAAGAGAATCTCGAGAAATCAGAGGCTATTTTTGAAAAAGAAGTTCACGATCATGATACTGATAGTCACGTTGAGAGTCATGGTGAACACGAAATTGAGCAAATATGCAGGATTAATATATACAGGAAAGATGAATGAAAATAGTGTAAAACTTACTTAAAGCTAAACTTAGAGCTAACTTAACGCTATGGTAGAAACCTGCGACTTAACTGAAAGAGTTACAATCACACTTATCCTTTTCGGAACTTTTTAAAAAGGGTTTGTTTAATAAATACAATAAAGTAATGGAGTTTTAACATGAAAGAGGAAATTGATGAACTTGATGCTTATTTTGAGAACAAAAGCGAGCCGACCGAAGGCGAAGCTGTCAAACTGGAACATATAATGATGGAAAAGATTTCCATAAATCCTGCGAGAAGAAAGCTCCTTCGAATTGTCGGAATCTTTGGAAAGACTGAAAAACAGCTAAAGGAAGAATCCGGATTAAATGACTTCTTCTTTAAGTTCCATATGGATTTCCTGCTAAAGGAAGAGTTCCTGAAACTGGAAGAAGGAGTGTACCGCCTGACTGATGCCGGAATTGCTATGCACGATTCGGTGTGTTAAATAAATTTTTTTCAATTTTCCCTTTATTTTATAACTCTCAATGAGATTTTCGAGTTGCCTGATGGTTAACTCCATCCTGATTTTAGAAGGCTTCCTTTTGCTAAAAAGCGATAAGTTTTTATGTTTGTCTTGTCAATGGCGTTATGACCAAACTTTTCGATATCCTATGGAAGTTTCAAAACGCTCTCTTTAATTTCCAGGTATATATCGAGCAATCAAAAAGGAGTGTGAATAAATATGCCAGCAACAGTTAATGCAGATGAATGTTCCGGATGTGGAACCTGTGTCGATGAATGCCCTAATGATGCAATCACTCTTGATGAAGAGAAGGGACTCGCAGTAATCGACAATGATGAATGCGTAGAATGTGGTGCATGCGAAGAGGCATGTCCGAACCAGGCAATTAAAGTAGAAGAGTAAAACGGTAACTAGTTGGAATAATCTGTTTATTCCAATTTTCTTTTTCCTTTTTATCAATCAATTTTATCAATTAGTTTTATCAATCAGTTTTATAAATCACTCTTATCTTTCCGGAGGTAGCTTTTTAGATGGTAGCAATTAAAGCGGGTATTTTAGGCGCCACAGGCGCTGTCGGGCAGAGATTTGTAGAAGCACTTGCAAACCACCCCTGGTTTGAGATTACAGCCCTTGCAGCATCCGAGAGAAGCGCCGGCAAAACATATAAAGAAGCCGCAGGCTGGAGGTTAGATACCGCTATGCCGGAAAGTGTTGAGAATCTTGAAGTTGTTCCTGTAGATCCGAAAGCCGTAGATGCGGATGTGGTCTTCTCGGCACTTCCTGCAGACCTTGCACTGACAGTGGAGCCCGAATTTGCAAAAGCCGGGTTTGCAGTGGCAAGTAATGCTTCATCCTACAGGATGGAAGAAGATATTCCCCTTGTGATTCCCGAAGTAAATCCCGAACATCTCGGGCTTCTCGAAGTCCAGCAAGACATGAGAGGTTGGGACGGGTATATCATTACAAACCCGAACTGCTCCACAATTGTCATGACCGTTACCTTAAAGCCCCTTATGCAGTTTGGGCTCGAAACTATACAGGTAGCAACAATGCAAGCAATCTCAGGGGCAGGTTTTTCTGGAGTTGCCGCAATGGCAATTTATGACAATATAATTCCGTACATAGGAAGCGAAGAAAAGAAGATGGAAACTGAGACTTTAAAGCTCCTTGGAGAGTTCAATGGCTCTGAAATCGTGCCTGCGGATCTGAAAGTCAGTGCTTCCTGCCACAGAGTTCCTGTTGTTGACGGCCATACCGAAGCTATCTGGGTTGGAATGAAGGATAAACCGACGCCTGAAGAAATAAGGGAAGCCTTTCTGAACTTTGATCCTAAGCTGGGAGAACTTCCTTCCGAACCTGCAAAACCTCTGATAGTTAGAGATGAAATCGACAGGCCTCAGCCGCGCCTTGACCGCAATATGGGAAAAGGAATGAGCGTCTCAGTGGGCCGTATAAGAGAAGGAATCCGCTACATCGCAATGGGACATAACACTATCCGTGGAGCAGCCGGGGCAAGTGTGTTAAATGCGGAACTCCTGCATTCAATGGGTAAACTTTAAATCCGGTCTGGATTCCAAGCAAAATAAAATGAAAAGCTGAAGCCTCAGAGATTAAGGCTTTTGCTTTCCAGCTTTACTTTTCAATTTTGCTACTCATTTTCCACTAGTTTTATAGCCTCAGGCCTTTTGAGACTCTCATGAGAAAAGCCTTCTTGCAGCTTCTTCTGCCTTTCTCAGAACTTCTTTTACAGGGATACCGCTCGTTTTTGCGATTTTTTTGCAGTCCTCAAACTCAGCAGAGATATTGAGCAAGATACCTTCGGAATCCCTGGCAATTTTGACTGCAGCTTCATAGATCTGCCCTTCGACCTCAAACTTAACGGATTCTATTCTTCTGGCAGCCATCAACCTGTGACGAGTAGGGATGACTCTTACTCCCAGAGACCCTGTTTCGATAATGATTTTCCGGGCGAGCTTTGCAGTGTCTTCGGGTTTTGCAATAACCTTGATCACATGAGCAGGACGGCCTTTTTTCATTGTTGCCGGGAGAATTGCAACATCCCTTGCCCCCATAGCAAGCAATTCCTCGAACAGGTTTCCCAGGACTTCTCCGCTCACGTCGTCAGCATTCGTTTCGAGCACCTCTATTATATCCGGAATCAGACATGAATCAAGTTCGGACAACAGTCCCTGGAGCACATTGGGTCCGGCGAGCTCGGAATCCCCAGCCCCATAACCGATTGAAATTACTCTGCCCTGAGGAAAAGCTTCCAGGGGTCTTGCAAAATGGGAAAAAATAGCAGCTCCTGTAGGAGTAAGAAGTTCCTTTTTCTCAGTCCCTCCCCTGAAATAAAATTTTCCTCTCCTGAGAAGCTCAAGGGTTGCAGGAGCTGGTACAGGAAGAATCCCATGGGCACATTCTATTGTTCCACTGCCCACGTTGATAGGGGTGCAGTATACCGAATCACAGTTAAGATAATGGATGGCTGCAGAAGAGCCTATAACATCGGCAAGGGCATCGCTCTGCCCCACTTCGTGGAAATGGAGCTTTTCAAGATCAGGCTGCCCATGGACTGCAGCTTCAGCCTCTGCCATTTTTAAAAAAATATCAAGAGAACTTGCCTCCACCTTATAAGGCAATTTTGCAGCCTTTACAAAATCTACGATTTCAGGGTAAGTTCGGACATGCTCTTTTTCAGGCACATTTATATGAACATCCGTGGCTTTGATTCCTTTTTTCACCACTTCCCTGATATCCACGGATACCGGCGCAGACGCTTCGATTAATTCCTTTACTTCTTTCCTGTCAGCTCCGAGATCAAGAGCACATCCCAGAATCATATCCCCTGCTGCCCCTGAAAAAGGATTAAAAACCAGTGATTTCATGAAATTTCTCCCTGAATTTTACATTTAAACTTATTCGCAGTCATTATTCTCCGGGTATCACAATTCTCCGGGTTCTTCTTCCTGTTCGGTTTCTTCAGTTATTTTCAAGGCTCCCGCAGAAGCAATCATATTTGCAATACGGGCTGCATAAGCCCCTGCGACGAATCCTGCATCAATGTTTACCACTGCAAGAGTCGAACAGGACTGAAGCATTGACAGCAGGGCTGCTTTTCCTCCGCCGCCTGCCCCATAGCCTGTGGATACCGGAAGCCCTATTATCGGCACATCAACAAGCCCTGAGACTATAGTCGGAAGCGTCCCCTCTCTTCCGGCTGCAACAACGATCGCTCCCGGATTCTTGAGCTTGAGCTTCTGAAGTTCGGGGATCAGCCTGTGGATACCGGCAACGCCAACATCGTAAACGGCTACAGTTTCACAACCCATTTCAGAAGCGACAACTCTGGCTTCTTCTGCAGCAGGAATGTCTGCCGTGCCTGCGGATATAACTCCAACGACTGCTCCTGTGAGTGGAACAGGAGTACCATCATGAATAACCACTGTACGCGCCCGGCTGTTACATTCGAGTTTATCAGCACCAAAAGCTTTCTTTAAAGCTTCCAGATGTGGAGCAGAAACTCGGGTAATCAGAGCTCTTTTACTATTTTCTACCATAACCCTGGCGATCTCAACTACATCTTCAGGTTCCTTGCAGTCAGCAAGAATAGCTTCGACCACTCCAGTCCTGTTTTTCCTATGGGTATCCACTTTAGCAATATTAGAATAGGAAACAAAGCCCAGACTACGAACCCGCTGTTCTGCGGTCTCGATATCCATCTTTCCTTCTTTAACAGCCGTCAATATATTGTTAAGATCCATACGCCACCCTTAATTGAAAAGAATTGAATGCTTTAGCAATAAACAGCTTAAATACCAAGCTATTAGGCAATAATTATTATTTTGGAGACTTTTTAGAGTTTCGTGCCATACTCATACGGGTTTGATTTTTATAATTATTTGGGTTATTGCTTTGCAACTTGAGGTGAAAATTCAAAATTTCAAGAACTGCTTTGCCGTTAAGCACGTATATGTGGTTCTTTTATAGAATTAATACACAGCTTGTTCAAACTCTTACAGCACTTTTTCAGAACGGGATCGAGATACCCAACTTTTTTCTTTATTGCAAAGAAACTACTTTTCGTTTACAACTACTTAACAATCTGTTTTACCGATTATCTTCTATAACTTGCTGAGAAAATCTTACTCCCATCTCAAAGGCTTTTTCACAATCTTTGGGAAATTGTTCCTCCCGTATCCTGGCTTTCTCCACGGGATCGAACCTTGTTCCAGCAATCTTTGAATAGTCTTCAAACTGATAAGTATTGTTTACCACAAGAGATTCCGCTGATCCAAAAATCATCTTCATTAATCCCTCGATAAATTGGGAAGCTATATCATATCTCATTTCTTTCATCCATGCTTCATTTGAACTCATTGTGTAAATAAATCCTGCTGGAATCTTCTTTTTAAACAGTGAAGATATATTCAAAGTATAGACCACATATGGATAGATCAGTCTTTCTAGAAAAGCTTTCATCATGCAGGTAGGTGATCCCATATAGTTAGGTGAGCCCAATATAATGGCGTCTGCATCTTCTACTTTGGCAAGAATAGGTGTCAATTCATCGTTTATCGCACACTTACCATAACTTTTATTACTTTTATTTTTGCATGCAAAACAGCTAATACAGCCTTTATAGTTTAGATCATATAGATGGATTAACTCAGTCTCTGCTCCCTGTGACGCTGCACCTTCAAGCGCCTTGATCAAGAGTGTAGCAGTATTCCAGGTTTTCCTTGGGCTCCCATTAAATGCTATTACCTTCATGACTATAACCTCAGTATTTATTCCAGGTAATCAGGCGATTCTAAAAAAATAGAGGAGAAGGACATAATCCTTCATCACTTCGCTTATCTTTTAAGCCTGCTTCTTGAACATCTCCCTTGCCATGGCAACTCTCTGCTCAAAGTCGGGTCCTTCCAGTTCTTCCACAACGCATTTGAGAATCGATGGTATGTCAATGTGCTGGGGACATTTCTCAACGCACTGTCCGCACTGGACACATAGGGATGCAAACTCAGGTTCTCCGAGAGCGACAGCTCCCCCCAGCCGTGCTGCATACATGAATCGTTCCTCGTCGGGATTGTCGACCAGGGATAGGTTGTTATACTGCTCGAAACAGAGTGGGATATTCACGCCCGCTGGACAGGGCATGCAGTACTGGCAGCCGGTACAGCCCACTTTCATCAATTCACGGTACTTGCTCTCCACTCTTTTTACCAGCTGCAGTTCAGCTTCTGTAAGCGAATCCGGGTATGCCTGTTCTGCAATCCTGAGGTTCTCCTGAATGTGGTCTTCCTCATTCATGCCTGAAAGTACAACTGTGACCTCTGGATGGTTCCATACCCAGCGAAGAGCCCATTCCACAGGGGACCTCTTTATCGGAGCTTCGTCCCAGATCTCTTTCACGGCTTGAGGTACGGTTTTTGTCAGGTTCCCTCCGCGAAGGGGCTCCATGATGGCAACGCCAAGATCTCTGGAAGCAGCGTATTTTAGACCGTCGGTGCCTGCCTGGTTCTTTTCGTCCAGGAAGTTGTACTGAATCTGGCAAAAGTCCCAGTCATAAGCATCCACTATCCGTTTGAAATCCTCCCCTGTACCATGGAAAGAAAAACCTGCATTTCGGATGCGGCCGTCAGCTTTGGCTTTGTCAAGGAAATCAGCCACACCCAGCTTTTCAATATCGTCCCATAGGTCACCAACGAGAGCGTGTATGAGATAATAGTCTATGTGGTCCGTTTTGAGTTTTTCCAGCTGAGCATTCAGGAACTTATCCATATCCTCCCGGCTCTTTATAAGCCACGAAGGAAGTTTCGTTGCGAGTTTCACTTTTTCACGGTACCCGTTGGCAAGGGCACGGCCCAAGAAAGGCTCGCTCTCTCCCATGTGATAGGGCCAGGCTGTATCAACATAGTTTACTCCCTGGTCGATTGCATAACGCACCTGATTAGTGGCTCTTTCTTCATCTATACTACCATCTTCTTTCACCGGAAGGCGCATGCATCCAAACCCAAGTATCGAAAGCTCGTCTCCGTTCTTTGGAACTTTTCTGTACAGCATTTTTATTTCTCCTGAATTTTTGAATTGTTTTACTTGCTCTGATTGATCTTTTGATTGACTGCTTATTTTTACGATAGATCATTCGTTAATTTTTGTATATGATTGACTGGTCACTCACACGCGGAATGAAAAAATTGTTTTTTATCTAGACCTCTCCAGATAATTCTTCAAATCTCTGTTCGCATAATTCTGCTCTGCCCATTGTATCTTATCCTTCAATCAAACTGCTTTTCCCATTTCATATGCCTGTCCCATTGCTTTGCTTTCTTTGATATCTCCCATGTTCCAGGCACCAGTTCCATAAATAATACCCTTTTCCTCTGCTCCTTCAAGGCAGGAAGTAAATCCCCGGAATCCTTCAAATGTTCTTTCCATAGCCTGCTTACTATCGTTGGCTGCCGTTGCAATAAAATAAAAATCCTTGTCGTTGATTTCTGTGTAACGAGAGCAAGTGCGGTCAATTAGAGTCTTCATTTGTCCATTCATTGTGTAGAAGTATACCGGCGTTGCCATTACAATCGTATCTGCTGCAATCATTTTCTCTAAGACTTCAGCCATATCATCTTCTTGAGGACAGCCCTTTCCCATGCTATAACAGGCTCCACATCCTGTGCAGTAATTGATTTCCTTGTCCCTCAAGAATATCTTCTCTACAGTGTTTCCGGCTTCTTTTGCTCCAAGCATAAACTGGTCGCACAACAGGTCGGAGTTTCCACCTTTTCTTGGACTTGCAGACAATGCTAATACTTTTTTGCTCATTTGTATTATCTTCCATATTCTTGATTATGTTTTATACTCGGTAAATTTGAGCTTTGAGATAAGCTCATTATATAACGTGAATGTCTATTGACTGATTGGTCAATCACCAAGTACTTAATACTATATAACTATTTGCTTCATCAATAATGAAGAAATATAAAAAGAGATTGATAAATAACTCACAGGTCTTCATCCACAAAAAGCACTGTTTACTTATTGCTTTCTGGCGCTACCTCATTTACACAATTTAGCGCATTCAAATATCTTGGGAAGCCCATGTAAGGTAAACTTTGTGTAATGGCTTCAATCATTGTTTCTTTATTATTTCCAACACTCAGATATCCTCTCAAATGTGATTTTAACTGGATTTCACAAACACCTAAAGTACTCAGGATACATAAAGTCAAGAATTCTCTGGTTTTTAAATCCAGATCACTCCTGTGAACTTTTCTATCAGGAATCTGGATTAACAACAACAATCTTTCCATTAGCCGTGTTGCTTTCCATCAAAAGATGTGCCTTAGAGATATCATCCAGTGAAAAAATCCGTGCAATGGGAACTTCAATTTTGTATTGAGTGATGTAATCGAACACTTCAAGAAGTGTCTTTTCTTTTACAGGAGTACTTGTGAAAGTGGTAAAATAAGTACCAGATGGAATGTCTATCATTGGCTCAAAAGATTCTAATGTCCACTTTCCTCCTAAAATACCAGTCATGCATAGAATTCCGTGTTCTGAAAGTAATTTTAACGAATTCTTTAACGTGACTGTTCCTACTAGCTCTAATATCTTGTTTATACCTTCTGGAAAAATGGAAAGAAGATTTTCAGATAAATTTTCATTGTCCAGTAATACGAAATCTGCACCACGTTGCTTTAAAAGTTCTATTTTATTTTCGTTCCTAGTAGTTGAAACAACAGTTGCTCCTGCGCTCTTAGCGAGTTGTAATGCAGCCAAACCAACAGAACTGGTACCTCCACGAATCAATAGACTTTCTCCTTTTACAAGTTTCAATGCATCAAAAAGTGAAGCATAGACAGTATAATACATTTCAGGAATTGCTGCTAACTCGACCCAGCTCATATCATTCTCAATAGGATAAACTTGATTAGAAGGAATTAAAGCATATTCTGCATAACTTCCATCAAAATCACGTCCCAGACCACCCATAAGAGATACAACACGCTGCCCTTTTTTAAAAGAGCTATCGGAGGAATCATAAACCTCTCCTGCACATTCAATTCCAATAATTCTAGGAAGCTTAACATCCGGCGAATCTCCCTGTCTGGTGAATAATTCTGATCTATTTATTCCAAAGGCTTTGATTTTTATAAGTACCCATCCAGGTTTAACCTTAGGGATAGGGACCTCTTTAACAGTTAATTCCTCTGCAGTACATGGTTTTTCTAATACAACTGCTTTCAATTTTCACACCTTCCCTTTCCAATGAGTTTAGTAACAAAATCAGTTGCAAGATAGTCTTAAATTTTTTTCGAGTGTATTAAATTACCCTATCTTACTTTTGTTCATAACTAATACTATACTACCCGATAACTGCTTCTTTTGGGACTCACAAATATTCTGCGTGTCCACAAGTATACGGTTCTACCCCCAGGATATTATAGCCTGCTCCAGTCGGTTCTGTAAAGTTATCGGTTGATGGAGCAAAATCAGAAAAATCATGATTTATCATATGAAATAGAATGGCAATTGATATCGTTTACACTCAATGATTGTCTTATTAATCCTATAATAATATGTTATCAACCGAAGACTTGACAGAACCCTTAATGGAATTTGATTACAGCCTTAACTACATCATCTCTCTTATCAAATTGCTTATATGCTTCGGGAGCTTCGTCAATGCTTACAAGGTCAGATACAATGAAGCTTGGTTTTGCTTTACCGTTGAATATCAAATTTCTTAAAAATACATGCATTTGTTTAACAGGTGTCGGTCCAGTACCTATAGATACTCCTTTGAACCATAATTCAGCCCACGGAAGAGTTAAATGTCCTTGTTTTTCATTTTCATCCTTACCGGCAGGATCTGGACTATAAACACCAATTATTCCAATGCTGCCCCCGGGAGCGATAATTCTTGCTATATCCATTAAAACTTGATTTGCCTTAAATTCTTCAGGATTATTTCGATCAAACGCTTGATAACCCACTGCGTCAATTGCACAATCCACACCTAAAGCTTTTTCTTCTCCAGGCCTTAAAGAACCCATTAATTTATTATTATCTTGACGGTGTTGCATTATCATCTCAACTGGATCACCATCTGTAAAGTTAATTGGAATTGCACCAATTGATTCAGCAATTTTTAAACGTTTATCTGATTTATCAACAACGTAGACTTCACTTGCACCTTTTAATATTGAACTGTATGCTGCAAGTAAACCTACAGGCCCGGCACCAAAAACAGCTACTGTCTTTCCAGTTTTTACTTTAGCTAGCTCTGTTGCATAATATGCTGTTGGAAATATGTCTGAAAGCAACACAAAATCATCTTCAAATTCATCACCCGGTTCACCGGGTAATTTTAAGCAAGCCCAGTCTCCAAAAGGAACTCTCAAGTACTCTGCTTGTCCACCAGCATATGGTCCCATTCCAGGAAATCCATAGCCTGCTCCAGCCATTTCTGGATTCATAGTAAGACACAGATTAGTTAAACCCTGAATGCAATTCAAACAAGACCCACAGGCAACATTAAATGGTATTACTACCCTATCACTAGGTTTAACCAGCTCAACTGCATTTCCAACTTCTTCAACAACTCCCATCGGTTCGTGCCCTAAAATTTTTCCTGGCTCTTCAGCACTATGGCCATCATATAAATGTAAATCGCTCCCACAGATTCCACTACTTGTGACTTTTATAATTACGTCAGTTTGCCTCTCAATTTCTGGTTTTTTAATTTCTGCAACTTCTACATTTCCTGGACTCTTATAAACTATAGCTTTCATTTTTAGACCCCCGTGTTAAATTTCATTTAAATAGTATTATC
>DATMYS010000040.1:0-2410 GCA_035560835.1 Methanosarcina sp. | reverse complement strand
ATAAAAAATAATTTTTAAAAAATGTGGAAGAAGTTAATACTCAGATTTTTTTATTTTTCATACCTTTAGCTTTTGATCCAGGTTCGGTACAAGTTTATCAAAATAACGGGTTACCACACAGGACTCCGTACATTTTCCGCACCTGATGCAGGCTTCGCTCACACGCGGTGTTTTTCCTTCGAGAGAAGTGGCCCCAACCGGACAGGCTTTTACACAGATCCCGCAACCGGTACACCTGGAAAGCCTTGTAAACTGCTTTGCAGCCTCCTTAAAGAGCGAAACCGCTTTCTCCTTTGTTTCCGAACTTGCAAGCAGATTCCCATTCGAAAAAAACTTTACAGTACCGGTTGCGGTTTTAACCAGCAACATCCCCAGGTCTTCAGCATAAACCGTGTTTCCGAGGACACTGATGAAACCTGCAGCTTCTTTTTCCCTGATACCTTTCACTGCTGCCTCTATTGAATAGCCGCCTGCCCGGCAGGGGGAGATTCCTGCCACAACTTCAATTTCAAAATCTTCAGGGTTTTCTCTGGCAAGCACGGAAATCCCGAGTTCTTTGGCCAGCTTTAGCATCTTGGGAGGCAGTTCTTTCCAGCGCCAGAACCCGTGCTCTACGAATTTTTCGGAAAAACCTCTGGACTTCGCCCATTCCAGTAGAAAAGCATTCCACTTCGCGTACATTTCAGGGTGCAGGTCTTTTACCCTGGCGTACTCAGCAGCAAGAGCAGACGGGCAAAGCCAGCATCCTACCCTTTCGAAGCCAAGGTCATAAAGAGGGTTATAGGAAAGCCCTCTCCAGTGTATATAAAGCCACACCTCAATTGCTTTCCAATCCCTAATAGGGAAGATATTGAGCTGGGCAGGGACAAAAGGATTTGTTTCGCTTGCTGCAATCCTTGCCCTTGAGAAAGATTCGTGCTTGCGCTTACCGTCAATTGTAAGATAAGCCACATCGCTGTTTCCTTTTTGAGAGGCAGCTCCTTTCCCTGTCTCGAAGTCCCCTGCCGATGCAAGCTTGCAGACCTTGCAGCACCAGCGGAAGTCCTTTGCAGGAGGCCCGAATCTTCCTACCTGCTCCCGGAAAGCGGAACCTGCGTTTGCCTCGGTGAGCGAGATTTCCCTTTCCCGGCAAAAACTTCGTACAAACTCGACAGTTTCCGGAAACTCAATCCCGGTGTTCAGGAAGAAAGCTTTAAGTTCCCTCTGCTTAAGGGCAGCTCGGGCCAGGTCAAGCACTACAAGACTGTCTTTTCCACCGCTGAAAGAGACATAGACAGGCAGATTTCGATATTCTTTCCTAGAAATAAGCCCGCGGATAGTATTGATTGCATTCTTCCCGAGCACCTGGAGGTGTTTTTTGTTTGCCTCTATGCATGCCGCAAGATCCGGAGTTTCAGGATGAAGCGAGGCCTCACTGCTGTCAACCTTCCTGATTCTGAGAACTTTATCTAATTCTTTAGAAAACTCCGGTTTGGATTGAGTTTCGGACCCAGGCCAATCTTTCAATTCTGAAAATTCTGCGCTGTCAACTAAAGAAACCCCATAGCCTGTCAGGCTGCCTGCAGTAACAAGGACAAAGTCTCCTGTTTTTATATTGCTGTCAAAAGCTTCAATAGATTCTGCTGCCACAGTTTTTCCGTTCAGGTGCCTGTGTGTTTTCTTAAGTTCGACTTTCCTGCCTTCAACTTGTTTCAGAAGAATTTTTGCACCCTGGAGGGAAGGTTCAAAACTGTAATCCATTTTTGAAAGCTCAAACCGGAGAATTCCGAAAATAAAACCGTCTACAAGCACTTCGTCTGTTTTATCCTCACCAGGAATTTTGTTAAGGAGAATAAGCCTCTTTCCAAAAGGGTTGCAGCCAAAGGCTGAGTAAAGCTGCTTGTCCAGGACTTCCCTCTCGTAAGGAGAGCAAAAACGGATATCTGCAGGCTGGGAGAGATGAAGGACTTCCCCTCTGCTGCCGCATCTTCCACATTCTTCCCCTATCAGGGGCAGGTTACATTTTCCACACCAGAAAATATGATCGTCTTCATACTCAAAGCGCGGGGAGTTCTTTTTCTTCAAATAGACCGAATCCGGACTTTTTTTAGAGCCAGCGCTCTTCCTGAAAGCTTGTTTTCCCTCAGAAGGCTTTCCTTTAACACCCGTGGATTTGCTTTTTACCCTGTTTCGCCGGATCTGAGAATCTTTTTTATCCGAAGTCCGGGCTTTTTTTGTGCCCTGATTACCTTTATCTGTTTTCTGTGGGCCCGAAGCCTGGAATTTTTCTTTTTTCTGCTGCATGAAAACCCTGGTTAATAGTTTGAAGAAATCGTTAAATATTTGATCTTTCAGTTTTATGGTTCAGTCGCACGGTGAATGTATTTATCAATATATCAAGATTGTGAGGCTTGGAAAGCTTCAACAATCC
>DATMYS010000039.1:0-7277 GCA_035560835.1 Methanosarcina sp. | reverse complement strand
GAATAAGCAATTGAGAGTATTATTTATAGGAACTTATATTCCCAAAGAATGTGGGATTGCTACATTTACATCCGATCTTTTAAATTCGATTTCTGGAGAAAACAACAATGTTCATTGTGAAGTTATCGCTTTGAATGATCCTTCTGAAACTTATAATTATCCCGAAGAAGTTGTTTTTCAAATCGAAAGGAACAAGCTCGAAGATTACTATCGAGCTGCAGATTTTATAAATCAATCCGATGCAGATATTATCTGTCTTCAGCATGAATTCGGTCTTTTTGGTGGGGATGCAGGAGATTACATTTTTGCTCTTCTATCAGGAATAAATAAGCCTGTAATAACCACAATGCATACTGTAATCCGGGAACCTGAACCTGAGTATCAAGTATCCACTGAAAAGCTCATCAGGTATTCCGAAAAACTGGTTGTAATGAGCCAGACTGCAATCGAGATGCTAAAAGATGTTTATGAGGCACCGGAGGACAAAATAGAAGTAATCTTCCATGGAGTACCGGACTATCCGTTTAACAACTGCAGTAAGTATAAAAAAATGTTGAATTTGAAAGGGGCTCCACTTGTCCTTACTTTCGGCCTGCTTAGCCAGAATAAAGGTATTGAAAGTATGCTAGATGCTCTTCCTGAAGTTGTAAGCCAGTATCCTGATCTTGTTTACCTTATACTTGGTGCCACACACCCTATGGTCAAAAAAAACCAGGGAGAAGCATACAGGCAATATCTCAAAAACAAGGTCTCAGAACTCGGGCTTGAAAAAAATGTAGTATTCCATGACAAATTTGTCGAGAAAGAAGAACTCTGCAATTATATCCTCGCCAGTAATATTTACGTATCTCCTTATCTTTCCAGAGAACAGATTGTAAGCGGCGCTCTGACCTATGCCATAGGTATGGGAAAAGCGATAGTATCTACTCCTTACTGGTATGCCCAGGAAATGCTTTCTGATAATCGTGGGTTGCTTGTAGATTTCAGAGATACTGACGGCTTTAAAGAATCTCTCTTATACTTAATTGAAAATCCAGAAGAGTGCAATAATATGCGCAAAAAGGCATACAATTTTGGCAGAAAAATGACATGGAAAAATATAGGTAAAGAATATAATAATGTTTTCAGCAAGGCTTTAAAGAACTACAATACCTCTACCAAAATACGAAATAGATTTAATTTCCTTCCGATTCAGCTGCCTGAAGTAAAACTTGATCATCTTAAGCTATTGACCGATGATGTAGGTATTATGCAGCATACCAATCTTGGTGTACCGGCCCGCCGTTATGGATACAGTACTGATGATATAGGCAGGGCTCTTGTTGCACTGACGAAGCTAATCGATAGCCAGGAGAAAGCCGAAGAGCTCCGGAAGTCAATTACCACATATATGAGCTTCCTTGAGTATGCTCAGACTGATACGGGGCACTTTCATAACCACATGAGCTATAAGAGGGAATTTTTGGATGAGAAAGGAAGTGAAGATACTCTCGGACGTGCAATTTATGGGCTTGGAAATGTGATAAGCTGCCCTTACCTATCAAGAAATATACGCACTCTTGCACATACCCTTGTCAGCAGATCGATAAAGGAAATGGAAAATCTGGGTTCCCCGAGGGCAAAAGCCTATACACTGTGCGGTTTATATGAGATACTCAGGGCAGGTGCGGATGCCGAGGAATTCGAATCGGTCTTTAATTCGCGTAGAGATGCCGTCAAGTCCGCAGATTCCCTTGTAAGTAAAGATACCTTTGAATCCATATTTATCAGCCACGCGAATTCTCTGGTTGACTTGTATGAAGCTAACCATAAAGAAGATTGGAACTGGTTTGAACCTACAGTAACCTATAGTAATGCAAAACTTAGTGAATCCCTTTTACTGGCATGCAATTACACCAAGGACCGAACTTATCGTAAGGTCGGCCTTGCCACTCTGGACTTTCTTACTGAGACTCAGTGGAAAGGCGACTTTTTTGACATGGTTGGAAACCAGGGCTGGTACTCTTACAATGGGGAAAAACCAATTTTTGACCAGCAGCCTATAGAGGCAGGTTACCTGAGCCAAGCTTATGTTTTGGCTTATGAGATTGTGCGTGAGAGAAAATATCTCGAGCTTGCAAAATACTCTTTTGAGTATTTCCTTGGCAGAAACCGCTTGCAGGCTGTTATGTACGATTATTCAACAGGTGCGGTATGTGACGGGCTCAACTCCGATGGCATGAACTGCAACCAGGGTGCAGAGCCCGTAATTTGCTACCTTATGGCTTTGAGCTCTTTAAATAAACACATAAATAAGCCCTTCAGTACGATATTGAAGTCTAAAGTAAATGAGGAGGTTCTGCAAAAGAAAAAGAGCCTTCTATCAACGAATTCTTTAAATAAACACACAAATGGAGCCATTATTGCATTTTTTCAGCCCAAAATAAGTGACGGGGTTCTGCAAAAGAAAAAGAGCCTGTTATCAGAAAATCAAGGCGGAATGAGGGAAGTAACATGATATGGAAAGACCATGGAGAATTATTCCAAAGGTGTGAGAAAAATCCTATACTTACTGTTGAAGATTGGCCGTATCAGGCCCATTCAGTGTTTAACCCTGCGGCTGCCATAGTTGATGGTATAACCTTATTAATGGTAAGGGTCGAAGACCACAGGGGCTTTTCTCACTTTACAATAGCCAGGAGCAAGAACGGAATTGACAGCTGGGAAATTGACAGCGAACCAACCTTTTCTCCTGATCCTGTAAACTATCCTGAAGAGATATATGGCATCGAAGATGCGCGTATAACTTATATAGCTGAAATTGAAAAATGGGCTGTAGCATATACCGCTTTTTCAGATTCAGGTCCTTTACCATCTCTTGCCCTTACAGAAGATTTCCGTAATTTCGAACGGATAGGAGCTACCATGCCGCCTGAGAATAAAGACGCTGCTCTTTTTCCTGTAAGATTTAATGGCAGGTGGGCAATGCTACACAGACCAGTATCTGGTATGCAGGGTGCAAAGGCAAATATCTGGATATCTTTTTCTCCAGATATGAAATACTGGGGAGAACACACGGTTCTTCTTTATGCTAGAGAAGGTGGATGGTGGGATGCCCACAAGATAGGTTTATCTCCACAGCCAATCCGTGTATCTGATGGATGGTTAATTATGTACCACGGGGTACGCCAGACAACATCTAAAGCAAGTTACCGACTTGGATTGGCCCTTCTTGATCCTGAAGATCCAAGGATAGTGCTTCACAGGTCAGAAGGATGGATTTTTGGGCCTCACGAAATGTATGAACGCAGTGGGGACGTTAATGATGTTGTCTTCCCTTGCGGATGGGTGATGGTGAATGATGAAATCCGCATTTATTATGGAAGTGCGGATACTTCGGTATCAATGGCCAGCGCAAAAGTGAGCGATATACTTGAGTATATACATGAGTCCCCTGAGGTACAGTGTCCTGAAGAATACTGTAGATGGTTTGAAGAAAGCAGGGGAAAGTCCACTGATCCAAAAAAAGGTGATATAAAATTAGAGCTTATCTCAAAACCAGATCTATTCTCAAATAAGTAAAGCTTCAGAACTATTTTCCATGACTATAAACTCGATTGATTACTCAGAATACTATATCTGGAGAAGCAACGTTGAGTTTTGGAATCAAGTCTTAAAAGAGAATTACAACTAAAATAAAAGTATACAGTTGGGTTTGAAAATAAATTTGGAGATAAACGTGAGTCAGAAATACAAAAATGAGTCAGAAAGACCCTGGGGGCACTATGAGGTGCTTATGGAGAAGCCTGGGTACAAAGTCAAAAGCCTTACTATTCTATCTCAGGGTGAAATCTCACTTCAGCGCCATGCTCATAGAAATGAGCACTGGTACATAGTCAGTGGAAAGGGAATTGTAACTAAAAACGAGAGTAATATCAGGGTTCTTCCCGGAGATTCGGTAGATATTCCGGTAAACGAGGTGCACCGTGTTAAAAATATATACAACGAAAATCTCATTTTCATTGAAATTGCTCTGGGGGACTATCTGGGAGAAGACGATATTGTAAGACTTGAAGACAAATATGGGAGGACCTGAAAAGATTTGTATTTAATGGGTGTAACTATTCCGTATACCAAAAATCCGTTGATTGACGCCGATTTTAACTTAACAAATAAGTATGATTACTCGTAACTATTCAGCCTGGATAAAACAACATCGATAGCCATCTTTATTAGGATTCAATGAGCAACTTTCTGTTAGTTGATTTTCCTTAATTATTGGTTATTAATCGCGTTTTTGCGTTTTCCACCAATTAGTAATCAATAACTATTTAGAGTAATCAGTAACTATTCAGGGTATAGTTATCGGTGCTCCTTTGAGCGCCGCTAGAATACCGTCTATGACATGCAAAGCATTCTTTCGAATGGTTGAAATGTATGCTCTAATTCTACAAGAAGTTATTAACTTTTCTCAAATCAAAATCGTGCTGGCGTACCCGCTGCAAGCAAGGGGATATGTTCTCTCCATTGCTCTCGATATAATGTAATTTTCCTAAGGTTCTATGGACGTTCTAAGCTATTGATTTCTAGTTCAAGTACGTAAGCCCTATATGGTCAACTCGAGACCAATGGTTTATTCCAGCCAATTTAAATGGAGCAGAAGACCCCTATTATTGAAACTGGAATATACGAAGCATAACTATTTTTACACATCTACCCCGAGCCTTCTACGTGCGTATACCTGGGAGCAATTCTACCCACGTACAAACCTCGTACAAACCTCGTACATACCCCCTTCTATGCAATTATTGCCTGGAAGCTCTTTTGAAGCGAGGTACGTACAAGATTATTGGTGCCAATATTAAGTGAACAAGTTCTGATCATCTTTGTGGTAATTTTCGGGATAGACGTGACAGGCAAACTCGGTCCGTACTGTAGCTGGCTGGCTAGAACCTAATCTCAAAGGTCATGGCTATTGCTTGGGATATGGATAAGTATTTGGATATCCGGCATGAAGGTCTTGCCCGTTGAAGGACCAGCTGCACATTAAGGATGAGAGATAGAAAAGTTAAACGAAGTTACACACAAGCAAGCTGTCAATATTAAATGTTTTTTTCCATAATAGTGAATTATAGTGAATTCCAAAAAAGAAATTGTCAGCCATTATGGAGCTAATCCTGTTTGAAATCCTTCACTTTGAGGGAGTAAAAGACACCTGTTTCAGGCTGTCTCAAAACTCGATCCATTTATACAATTGGATAATTGTCATTGTTGACTTTAAATGTAAACCAGAAATTATTCTGAAATTCAGGCATATGTTTACCTTGAAGTCGAATCTTTTAACCTATTTGTATAATCAAATGTAGTTTTGAGATAGCCTGTATTTGCTCATTATTTTCAGTTTCTTGATTACTGAGATGTTTGCTTGAGATTCTTTGTAAATCTTGTCTTCGTAATAACTTATGATCTCGTCAACTGGAATCGCAAGGGAATAAATTTTCATCGGCCGCCCTTTTCAAGGCTTTTTTCCGAGCACATATGTAGGGGTAGGAAAGGGTTAAGACAGATACAGAGAAGGAAGAAATACTAAAGAAGCTTAAAAATGATATTATTAGATGGCAGGAGCAGCTGATCGTTGATTACGCTGATGGCAAAAGATTCGAATTCACTGTGAAGAAAATGATGAGTGCAACCCTGTCTCTGGTAGTGGTTGGGTCATAATAAAAGAAAAAGATATACTGAAAGGCTAGTTTAGATTCCCATCACGGAGACAGTTCTACCTTCTTAGCAAGGAGAGCAAAGTAGTAAAATCAAGTTTTTGATAGAAAACTCTATATTTTTCTATGATTTTCAAGATCATTCTTTCTTTCATTAATGATATCTATTCGGGTACTGCATCCGGAAAGACCCTGATCTATATAGCTACTGCTAAGTTTTTCATTAAAAGGCAATCTTTTGGGCTTTTTGTACCCTAAAAGATAAGCACACGTTCGTAGCGGGTTTTAAAGAATCGAGAGAGAAGAGGGCTTTCTGCCAATTATTTTGCTCAACGATTTAACAAAACAAAACAGCAATTTTAGAAGAGTATATAAAGGAGTTAATATAAGATATATGAGAAAAATGTGGAGGACTCAAGAGAGAAACCTAACATTGAAAAACGTTTATCATTTATCTAGGAGCTTGAGAAAACTATAAAAATTATTTTGAAGGAACTATGGATAAAAAAACTGTCTTGGATAAAATAGATGAGCTGTCATTAATCTATGAAAATGGGGTTTTATCACATCCCTACTGGTATATTCCACCAAATAAGAGGTATTTAATTGCGATCCACGATGAACTGTTTCGGGGAAAGTCAGAACTTAAATTAACATTAAATGAGGTTGCAGCCTTATTATTGACCCACAATTTAATCGAATTAGATTAACTGTCGGGAAAATTAGCTAGTAAGGAAAATTAGCTAGTAAGGAAAATTAGCTAGTAAGAGCCACTAAAACCAGAATTTAACTAGTGCACGGATTAGGGGAATTCGTGATAGTTATTTTTGTACTATAATCTGATGTATACTCCACATACCTAACCATGAAAATATACCTGGAAGCCACTTACAATGGCAAGAAATATCGCTTGGGATAAGGATATAGGTAATGTTAGGACATCCGGCGTGAAGGTCTTGTTTGTCGAAGAGCCAGCTGCACATTAAAGAATTGCACATTAAAGATGAGAAATAGAAAAGTTAAGCAAAGTTACACACAAGCAAGCTGTCAATATTAAGTTTTTTCCACTCCATAATAGTGAATTCCCAAAAAGGATTGTCAGCCATTATGGAGCTAACCCTGTTTGAAATCCTTTACTTTGAGAAAGTAAGAGGCACTTGTTTGCTCATTACTTTCAGCTTTTTGATTGCTGAGATGGTTGCCTGAGATTCTTTGTAAATCTTGTCTTCGTAATAACCTATGATCTTGTCAACCGGAACCGCAAGAGAATAAATTTTCATTGGCCGTCCTTTTCCAGGCTTTTTTTCCGAGCGCATATTAACCCAGGACTGGTTGCACATTAATCTCATTGCAAGACTGACTTCGGGTTGCCTTAATCCAGTACTTATTTCAATTTCCCGGGATGAAGCTTCGTCTACATTCATAAGATATGCCATGGTCGTAGCGGCATTTCTTGACATTCCAAGGTTACTTAATGCTTTAATAAAAACATGGTCGTTTTCGTCCAGCATTTTTACTTCAGAGTCTTTCATGATAACCTCTTGATATTTTGAGTTTATGGATAGTTTGTCAGCTTAAAAA
>DATMYS010000038.1:0-4849 GCA_035560835.1 Methanosarcina sp. | reverse complement strand
ATATATAACCAATAAATATGAGATACATGTACACGACATTAAAACCAACAACAATAGGCTTGAGATTACAACCACTGATAGACTATTTTCATTCAAGACCACATTGGTTTTTATGAGGATATATGAGGATATACAGATTAGAGAGTATACAGATTTAGAGGATATCCACACAAAATAATGAAGAACCAAAACAAAATATACACAGCGAGAAAATAAATATACAGATTAATTATTCAGCCTACCAAAAACAATTTGTTGACATTGATTTTGATAAAATTAATATCTTTGATGCGAACTGAATTAAAATAGAAAACATAGTCAATGGTCGTCCATCATTATGCAGTTGATGTTTTCATGATTAATTTTCCAGTGCTAGAAATGCCTGATGTTTCGTTCATTAAGCATACTATTAACCTCACTGAATTGCAAAAAAAGTATGATGCACCACTAAAAATGTTTTGGAAATAACATTAACTAACTAATACTGCACGACCTAGTCAATAGTCAATAATTAAAAAATTATATAATATCTAATAAAACAATAAAATATTAATACCCTAAGTTCCGCATTTTAGGCGCATAAATGTCTCATGACATCGGAATATGCGCTTAAATTTAAGGATATGATCTTTGTAGAAGAATTTCAAGATCGTGATCTATTGACCTCACATATATTCATTACTACACATATGCGCTTAATATTTGGGAACTAAGGGTAAAAATACTCAAAGACAAAATATCAGCCAGTACCAATGTATGACCAATAAGTAGGTGGTTCATCAAAATAAGCTGATATTTTTCTAAGCAATTTGTATACTCGTCTATGCTTTCTTGTGGATTTCATAACACTCCAGGCAAGATTGCAGGTATTGATTCCTCTTGCTTACACGCATATGGGAGAAAACCATTACTATTTCTTTTCTCTTTTATTTTCTCAAAGAGCTGTTTTAAGGTATCTTCATTACTCTGAGTGAATTTAAATGGAGAATCAAGGAACGGTTCAAAATAAATAGGCACATCGTCAAGCCTGTAGAACGTCCCGTCACATTCGATGGCGTCAACGACTCCCGGAAGCAAAATGTCTGAAATAGACGTAGTTGGACAAGGAACTGTATCCAGGCAGATCAAAGGAATTTCTGCAAGGTAAGCTGCACAGTCAGGTGGGATCTGACTCAAAAGATCAGCACACATTACAAAAGCTGCATCAACGTCCTTTTCTCGAAGCAAATCCACGGTTGTGAATTCTCCAGGGTTGTAACGTGGATGTCCACGCATGAAGTCAAGCCCGAAGGGGTACCCGTACATATAGGAAGCAACCTGGTTAAAGCCTGCCGCGTTGCAGTGACTGCTGATAACTCCAATGGTAAATTTGGAATAATTGTTCAGCTCTTTCACAAGGTTCATGGCAATTTCGGCATTCCTGTACTTCCCAAGGGATGAAGACAGTCCAACTCCTACTGAGATAGTCCCAAAGTTGCAGTTTTTCATCATATCGAGCATCTCTTCCATAACAGGAATGGGAACTCCTGTAATCTCCTCTACGGAATGATGAGGAATTTTTCCATGTAAAAGCGTCAAGAGTGCACTTATTAGCTCATAGTCGGAGTCCGGTTTAAGCCGCACGTGCAGGTCAGAAGCTTTAGCAGTTAAAGTTTTTCTTGGATCTACAGTAATGATTGTCCTGTCAAAACGTCCGCGTTTTGTCCAGTAACCTCTGGGGAAAACCCCATATCTGGACATCTGCCTGGGCATGGATTCAAGTGGATTTGTTCCCCAGTAGACTATGAGATCTCCTCTGTTTTTCTTCTGCCCTTCAGTTGCACCAACTTTTCCGGCTTCCTGAGGTCCCATCACTGTGGCCCCATTGCCCACTGAATCAACAACTGCGCCCAGATATTCCCCTATCATAAGCCCCACTTCATGTGCTTCACAGGAGGTTTCGCTGCCTATGTAAATCAGGGGACGCTTCGCCGAAGTCAGGATATCTGCAGCTATTTGAAGGGCTCCATCCCAGGAAACTGGCCTTAATTTTCCTCCGAATTTTAGAAGGGGCTGTTTAAATCTTCGGGGACTTGTAATCTCCTTAAATCTGGAAATTCCCATTTTGCATACATTTTTAGCTTCAATCTTTCCGTCCTTGATTTCAACCTGGATATCGTCACAGGCAGCCCCACAGACAGGACAGACTATGTTTTTGAAAAACATAATCAATGCCCTCCAGCGTAAAATTTTGATATTGTATCTTCGGTGAACTTTTCAGGAAAAATCGATAGTAGCGTCTCATCTTGCATTTTGCTTACCTCTCAACATTGTTCTGTGCACTGCACAGCAGTTCATTTTCATGCTAATGAACAGTGCACAGTAATTTTTACAGCACTGTGTCATTTTTATGAACTAGTACTTCAATGTCAACAGGTTTTCAGGAATACGCCTTTTTCCCTGCATCCTGGAAGACGGGGGGAGGTCCAGGAGAATCCAGGATTTTCCAGACCCCAATAGAAAAAAACCGTGTTCAAGTTTTTTGCTGCCGTTTACCAGTTAGTAAATCTTCAGATCTACATTGTTACCAGTAAACTGATTTCTCGTTTAATTTTATGTAATTTTTATAAATAAATTACATTGAAAAGAGATTTACAATTTAGATATAAACATATCGACTCCCTCTTTTTTGACTTGGGAGCTTTCGAACGAAGTAATAATTTTGAACCCATACAAAATAGCGGGAGCGCCAGAGTTATTCACAAAAACATTATTTCCTGCCGTTAAGTATTTAAAAGAAGAAGGATATTTGAGTATCCTCGAAAAGGGGCTGTGGCCTAGCCCGGCATGGCGATGGGCTCCAGCGGATAAATGATGAACAACGGGTCTACCGAATCTTTCCCGACGGGGCAGGATAATGAGGAACCGTTGGAGCACTGATAGATGCTCACCAGAAAACTGTATAAGCAGTTGTTCGGAGATACCCGTCGATCGTGAGTTCGAATCTCACCAGCCCCACCTTTTTTAATTTATAGTTTTGAAATTAATCTTTATGAATTAGTCTTCTTGAGTGTAGCCGGGACGGAACCTCTTATTAAGAATATAGGCAACAGGATCCAGAACATATAAATCTAAACCCTGCTAACCTACTCTACCTTTACTTTAATATGTGCTGGTTTTTATCTTGATTTTCCAACATTATCGAATATCCAAAAGATTCTGTATTTTTCGGCATAATCTGGAGTTCCCACGTTCCGATTGCTCCAGAAATTGTGTATGTTTCCACATAATGTTTGCTTGTATTCTGATAGATTGTGCTGTTATCCAGTGCCCATGCCGGGAAATAGTATTCCCCAGTATTTACATTGCTGCTTTGAGTTATTTTTGTAGGGTATATGGAAACAAAACGGGAATTATATTTTAGTTTTACTTCAAAAGACGGTTCTTCATTTTTAGGAGAGATACGCAGTCCCATAGCAGGGTCGTAAGTATCGGTCGAAACATCAATTGCTATCGGGGCAGTAGTTGTAGTGTTGAATATTTTCACGTAAGGAACTGTAGGCTGCTGCATAGCCCTGAAGTACAGACCTATTTGCGGGTTAGATCCGTCATTAGCTTTTCCATCAACATTCATGTCGATATACCCGTTATACGATCCTGTTGCATTTTCCGGAACAGGTACCTTAATGGTCATGCTAGCGATTTCACCTGCTTTTATAACTGAGGGGGCAGAGATTATTATTGCATCATCGCTGATATCAAATGTATCAAGTGAATTATCATACGTGTATCTGTTTACTTTAGGATCAATAGTAATATCTTTGTCTGCTACATTTTTGATTTTCATCCTGTACTCATATTCTTGTCCAGCCTTGACGGTATCAGAGATATAACTTGCCTGAAGTTCGATTTTCGGACTAGCCTGGACTAAGAGATCAAGCTTCATAGAATTTACATATTCTGTGGAGTCTGGGAAAAGATCATCTGTGAAGGCTATAGCTGCTTGATAGTTCGCGCTTTCTGCATCTCTGGGCACATTTACTTCAACTGTAAATTCCTGTAGTGCTCCTGGTTCTACTGTCGCGTTCGTCGTAGATACAACAATCCAGCTTTCAATTATATCGTTCCCATTGTTAGACGTAGAAACTACTTTCGGGGTTATAACGAGCGTTTCATTACCTTCATTCTTGAAACTAACAGTAAATTTTTCACTATTTCCTGCTACCAAATACATAGAAAGAGAAGTCGGATTTATAGTATGTACTGTGACATTTTCACAAGTTACATTTCCATCAATGAATCCTGTATCAAGGGTAGCATTTTCATAAGTTCCATTTTCGTAAGTAACATTCCCGAAAACTAAATTTCCGTCAAACTGCTCAGTTTGAGCACATGCAGCCTGTATTAATGCTAGGCAAAGCAGCATCCCTAACAATCGAGGCATTACCTTGAGACTATTAGTTTTGTCCATATTTCATGCTCCATTCTTTTCATTAAGAACATTACTTCCTAACTAATCCGCTAAGAGTTTTCAAGCATCTGCACGGTTGCCGAATCACAGAGGAACACATCGTTAAACTGAAAAATCAACAGCATAAAACATACGACTATATAAACAATAATATTTGTGAGGGGGTTGCAGATACACTTCAATTTAAAAGTTAGAAAGTAATAATTAGAACATGCACATTGTATAAAATATTTATGAGTGATTCAAATCTTCACATTTGGAAAAGGAATAATTTAGAAATTACCGATAAGTAAGACGATGAGAAAACTTTGGAGCACTGATAGAGGCTCACCAGAATTCAGATTACAAAACCAGTTATTAGGAGAAGCCTGTCGATCGTAAGTTTGAATCTCACTAGCC
>DATMYS010000037.1:0-4059 GCA_035560835.1 Methanosarcina sp. | reverse complement strand
TTATTATTCTGTTATAGCTCTTATCGCGCTTTTTTCCTCCTAATATCTCTATCTAACCCTTTATTACACTTTTTGAGTTAAAAAAGCAAGTTTTTCTTTGACGCTAAATATTATGGTTATCGACAGTAATGCGGAGATTCCTATTTCCTATGGAACAATAAAGTTCAGAAATGGATTTCATAAAAGTCAAGTCAATAGACTAAAAATCAAATTATTAATCTGTAGTATGAAGGACAAGCCAGAGACTAGGCCAGATAATCCAATAGTTTTGTGAGAAAACTACTGTATGAGCCTATCCCGAAACTAATGTTCTATTGAAATTATAATAGAATTATGTCATTCCGTGAAATCGATGACGTTCCTGCAAGTTAATGAACGGTATTTTGTACATCGTTAATAAAGTTCAGTGTACCAATAAACAAAAGAAATCTCCTATAAGAGGAGACCCCTCTCTTTCAATTTTAGCCTTCATAATGTTTTACAATAGTTCTCTGTTCAGCAATAACATTGCTGCTTTTTGTGTCAATAACCTTAAGGATAATTTCAGAACCTACCTTGAATCCGTAATTATCTGAGGTGTCACTGTCCCCGTCCACACTAACTTTTACGCTGGATTTAACGGCTCCTATTGCGCTATCCTGCCCACACAGAACAAGTCTTTCCCCGACATTCCATGAGCCGTCTTCAAGAATGTCTTTATTATTAACAAGATAGTATGTGGGATTTTTTCCTGTCAGGCTCAGGCTCTCATAAAAGATCTCTGCGTTTCCTACAATCTTTGTCCCATTTCCATCAGCAATACCATGATAAGAGTTCCCATATCCTGAGATCTTTATGGAAATAGTGTCAACAGGAAGAGAACTGCCTCCTTCATGCAAAAGCACAATTGTGTTATTCTCAAGTGCGGCTCTCTCATTTTCGGGTCCATCATTAAACAGTCCTCCCTCACACGATTCAAGTGAAATCTTTGCTACGGGCGGTTGATTGCTTTCTCCTTCCCCGGCAATATTGAAAAAACTGATAGCAGTCACACCTGCAAGTAAGACCAGAACCAGTAACATAATCACGGAACCTATAATAGGAGTTACGGCATCTGATGCTGATTCAGATAAAAAGGAATATTTATTCCGGATTTTTCTCCATACTTTCATCAATAATGAAATACTGAAGAACTGTAATAAATAATTTACCAACTTCAAAAAAAGATGCTCTATCCGTAGATAAAATCTGGAGGGAAATATCCTCCATGATCATTTCTTTTTTCGCTGTTTCCCCTCATATTCTTTTTCAAGATCGAGAATTCCTCTAACAGCCTCAAGTTCCCTTTTACTTCTGGCATAATGTAAAAGTACAAGGCCAACTCCGCAGAGCAGGGCTATAATTGCGGCTGAAAATAGCAGGGGCGCTGACTGGGTATAGTATTTCACCTGAATAGTTTCTTCCCGGTCTCCCATCTTCGAGGAAATCCACAGGAGAGTTTGCCTTCCTTTTTCATCATAGGTTACACTCGAAGGCTCAGGCCTTGCTATCCCGAATACCCTGTTGCCAGTAACATACCCTTCTGGAAGTACCACGCGAATGAACTCGGAATCGGGTTTAACAAATGTAAAACTCTGATCTCCCGAAGTCTCGAGCGTATACGCGACAAAGCCCGTAACAGGTTCCTTGAACTCCAGGTTTATAATTTTCATACCCTGGGTAACTTCCTGAGTCAGGGTATAATTAATAGCCGAAGTCCCATTTCTTCTGGAAAGCTCTTCAAACGTTTGCGGATTCGCCATGGTTTCGTTTGCCGGGCCCACAAGCTGTACGAAATTTTTAATAGGACTCTCCTCCGAACTGCCGCCCAGGATGTCGGGAGGATAGATCTCAAGCTTGCTGGTATTTACTACAATATTGACAACCTGCACTTTTGTATCGTTTCCCAGCAGGTAGTAGGTAGTGGTATTTGCAAGCGTTTGATTGCCCGATTCATTCTGAAAAATTCCAAGTTCATAGTTAGAGATATTGCCAGGTTTATCTATGACAATTTCCTTTTTTTGCTCCATACAGCCCGATACCAAGACCAACAGCAGGGCAAGGAGCATAAACACGATCTTCGTTCTCATTTTCACAAATAAATTCTCCCTTGAGCTTGAAGCGGTCTCTTTTCAGCCTGTGGCAATTTCCCTCGCTTTCGAGGTAAAGCCTATACAGGGTCTGGAACAGGTTAACATTACCTTATGCTCTCTCTTCTTAATAAACAATACGGATAGACATCTCTAATAAGTATGACATAAAGATCATTTTATCATATAAAAGAAGTAAGCCCGGAAGGTAACAAAATTCAGATATCGAACTTTTCGGAAGGATTCAGGAACTTATTTTTTAATTTTCTTCACTTTCGCCATTGATAGTAGCCATAATCTCCTTAAAACTCGCCAAGGAAGCTTCCATATTCTCTATTATTTCATTTGCAAGAATATCAGGATCCGGAAGGTTGTCCAGATCCGCCAGGCTCTTGTCTTTGAGCCAAAAGATATCCAGATTTGTTTTATCCCTTGCTACAATTTCATCATAGCTAAATTTCCGGAACCTGCCTTCTGGAGATTCTTCATTCCAGGTTTCTTTACGACTGTGGCGATTTTCAGGGTTGTAGCATTGAATGAAGTCTTCTAGATCCGAATATTTCATCGGATTCTTTTTCAATGTGTGATGCACATTTGTTCGGTAATCATAGATCCAGACTTCTTTTGTCCAGGGTTCTTTTGATGCGGGTTTTGCTTCAAAGAAAAGCACATTTGCCTTTACGCCATTTGCATAGAAAATGCCTGTCGGCAGGCGCAGAATTGTATGCAGATCGGTGGTTTCAAGAAGCTTTTTGCGGATAGTCTCGCCTGCTCCGCCTTCAAACAGGACATTGTCAGGCAATACCACGGCTGCCTGCCCGCCGGTTTTGAGGATAGTATGGATATGCTGCAAAAAGTTTAGCTGCTTATTGCTTGTTGTTGTCCAGAAGTCCTGACGGTTGTAAGTGAGATCTTCTTTTTCCTGCTCGCCTTCTTCATTTGTGAAGGTCATGCTGCTCTTTTTTCCAAACGGCGGGTTGGTGAGGATGTAATCGTAACGGTAACCAGGATCGGCTATGAGAGCATCGGAATTTGAGATCATGGGCTCCCCGTCGATTTCCCCTATGTTGTGCAGGAACATATTCATCAGGGCAAGCCGCCGGGTTCCGGCAACGATTTCGTTTCCGCCAAAGGTTTTGTTTTTCAGAAAGCGGCTCTGCTCCCGGTCCAGCCGGCAGTGTGACGTAAGAAAGTCATAAGCTGCTAAAAAAAACCCGCCTGTGCCGCAGCAGGGATCTCCGATTGTTTTCAGGGGCTCTGGCCGGAGACATTGAACCATGACTTTAATTAGCGGTCTGGGGGTGAAATACTGTCCGGCTCCGCTTTTTGTATCCTCAGCATTCTTCTGCAGGAGCCCTTCGTAGATTTCTCCTTTTGTATCCACACCCATCATGACCCAGCTTTCTTTGTCGATCATGTCAATGATCTTATACAGCATTGCAGGGTCGCTGACCTTGTTCTGGGCTTTGAGGAAAATCTGCCCGAGCATCCCTGGTTTTTGACCAAGTTCTTCCAGCAGCTCCCTGTAGTGAGTATCGAGTTCGGCTCCTCGCTGCTGTTTCAGTTTGTCCCAGGTATATTCCTCAGGGATGCCGATATTTCTGTTGTACGGTGGCTTACTGAATTCTTCAGCCATTTTCAAAAATATGAGGTAAGTCAACTGTTCCAGATAATCGCCATAGCTCACGCCCCCGTCCCGCAGGACGTTGCAGAAGCTCCAGACTTTGGAAACGATGGATGAGGTGTTTTCAGACATGGTTTGGATCCTTGGGATAAGAGTAATATTTTTGCTTTAAAACCTGATTGTTAATGTTTACTTGTCAATTTGCTCGAAAGCTTGCAAAGTAACTTGTTGAGCTAGTCCTTTGTCATCTTGAATGATGTTGTTCAATTGTTCAGTTGCCTGCTTTTCATTCTTTACATTTCCTGTCTTTTCAGCCTTTATTCTCTC
>DATMYS010000036.1:0-7843 GCA_035560835.1 Methanosarcina sp. | reverse complement strand
CAGTGGAACTGATAAAATTTTTATTATAAAAATTAAAAGTGCGGATTTTATAGTTACTATTATGATCACTATAACAGGTTTGAAGTTTAAGATTTCTGGAGCAGAAAAAAATGGATTTACTTATCATAGCGCTTATTTTAGCGGGCCTTTATATGGCCTGGAATATAGGAGCAAACGACCTCGCAAATGCTATGGGGACCTCAGTCGGAACAGGTGCCTTATCAATCAAGAAGGTTATCGTTATTGCTGCAGTGTTTGAATTTTTAGGCTCGGTACTTTTCGGGAAACGGGTTACTGAGACAATTGCAAATGGGATCGTTCCTATTGATACGATCAGCATCGTCCACCCACACCTTGTGGTGCTGGGTATGTTAGCGGCAATTCTTGCAGCAGGTTTCTGGGTAACCCTTACAACTTTCTACAATCTCCCGGTATCAACCAGTCATTCTATCGTTGGTTCAGTACTCGGCTTCGGGCTGGTTGCAGCCTACAATGGAACTATCTCTTTTGCAGACATTCACTGGGGGGGACTTACGAGAATTGTTGCCAGCTGGTTTATATCCCCAATTCTCGGAGCTGTTCTTGCTTACCTTATATTTTCCATAATAAGAAAACTCTTCCTTCACAGAGCTAAGGACCTTCCACTCGTTGAGAGAAAATTCATATCCTTACAGCTCATAACTGCCTGTTACATGGCATTTGCGCATGGGTCAAATGATGTGGCAAACGCTGTCGGCCCTCTCGCTGCCGCGCTCAAAGTCATGGGAGTGCTGGAAGCTGAGGTTCCTGTATGGATACTTGCAATGGGCGGCCTTGGTATGGTAATAGGAATGGCCACCTGGGGTTATAAAGTGGTTGAAACCATAGGCTCGAAGATTACTGAACTTACACCTACACGTGGCTTTTCTGCAGAGTTTGCAACAGCTTCAGTTGTCCTTCTCAACAGCTACAGTTCCCTTCCGATTTCGACTACCCATACACTTGTCGGTTCGGTTATAGGGGTTGGGCTTGCAGGCGGGATTGCAGCCGTTGACCTGCGTATGATCTGGAGGATTATCTCTTCCTGGGTAGCAACAGTTCCTATAGCCGCCCTTACATCGGCATTGATTTTTATGGGGCTTGAGGTGATATTTTTATGAAAGATTACATTCGTTCCGTCCTTGACGTGGTCGCTGAATCTCCCTTTGTCCCTCTGGAAGCACATGCAAAAAAGGGAGTTCTGGCAGTTGAAAAGCTGGCGGAAGCAATGGAAGCCTACTGTGAAGGAAACCAGGCCATCCTGGAGGAAAGAACAGGTGAGATTGACAAACTGGAACATGAGGCTGATAAACTCAAACAGAAGATAAGGGCAGGCATTCCCTCATCAGTAAGACTGCCCGTGAATAAAAAAGACCTCCTGTCCTTTCTTAAGCAGCAGGATTCTATTGCTGATTATGCCCAGGCGGCTGCCTACTGGATGACTCTTCGGCCCTGTAAGAATATTCCTGAGGAAATCAAAGAAGGCTTTCTGGAATTGATGAACACTTCCCTGAAGACTGCAAGACTGTACGATGAACTTGCAGGCGAGCTTTACAAGCTTCTCGCAACTTCTTTCAGCAAGGAAGAAACCAAAGAAACAATGACCATTATCCCTGAAGTCGAAAAGCTGGAACATGATGTGGATGTGCTTGAAACTTCTCTTTTAAAAAAGATATTTGAAAACGAGGATACTATAGGAGGTGCAGGTGTCTGTCACCTGATAGGACTTGTCGAAAAAGTAGGAGGCGTTGCTGATAAGTCCGCAAGTGCTGCTGACCGGCTGAGAACTATGATCCTCAGAAGGTAAATTTTCACTTATTCTTTTTTTAATAGAATTTCCTCTTTTGACAACTCAACTAATTTTTCTGAAAGAGTTTTTCCTTTCTGACTATTTAACTTATTTTTTATTGAATAAGTTTTACTTTCCACCTTTACTGATTGAGAATTCTGATTTTAAGAAGATAAGTTCTCAGAAGATAAGTTCTCATTATTTTTAACACGCCTTCCAAGTCGGTTCTGTCCGGGACATGAATAATCCAATTATAAAATAGAGAACACAACCGGTGACGATTATCAGATAAAATTCCTCTTTTCAGTGATTGAATTGGCCAGGATCCAAATAGCTGAGATTTTTTCGGATCTAAGATTTTTCCCGTTTAAAAAAGTTGATAAATTATGGGACCTAATGTTCAAAAATAAATCTTGGAAGAGAGGAAAATAAAGTGTCAAATAAAAAATGCGAAAGAAAGAGGTTGTTATGAAAAGTAAAATCGTCGTTTGCATATTCTTATTAAGCATTACTATAGTGAGCCTTGGATGCACCTCACAGTCCGAGGAGTCACAGTCAGATGGATCACAGCAAGATAGTTCACAACTAAACGATACAAATAATGTGAGTACTGGAGATATCAGGGATATAGAAGGCATCTGGATGGGAAATTTAACAGTTCCAGGTGGGTTGGAGTTAAGGATTGTGTTCAATATTTCTGCTAATACTGACGGGTCTATCAAAGCCAGTATGGACAGCCCTGACCAGGGAGTAAGCGGTATACCTGTTGAAAGTGTTAGTTATAAATACGGTAACTTGAACCTTGGAGTAAAATCCATAGGTGGGAGTTTTGAAGGGATATACAAAGAGAATAACAAAACCATAGAAGGAGAATGGAAACAGGCAGGATCAGCCTTTCCGCTTGTACTTGACAAGGTTGAAAAAGCTCCTGATACGCACCGAGAGCAGGATCCTGTAAAGCCGTATCCATATACCGAAGAAGAAGTTGTTTATAAAAACGAAGAAGCAGGAGTGAAACTGGCAGGAACATTAACTCTTCCTCGGTCAGAGGGGCCTTTCCCGGCAGTCATACTCATAACAGGCTCAGGACAGCAAAATCGTAATGAAGAAATTATGGGGCATCGCCCGTTCCTTGTACTTTCGGACTATCTGACGCGCCAGGGAATTGCCGTGCTGCGGGTCGATGATCGCGGTATTGGAGGGTCGACTGGAAACTTCTCACAGGCTACGACTGAGGATTTTGCGGGAGATGTACTTGCAGGAGTTGAGTTCCTGAAAAATCGTAAAGAGATCGATTCAAGCCAAATAGGGTTGATTGGACACAGCGAAGGAGGTACAATTGCGCCTATGGTAGCAGTAAAGTCTCCAGATGTAGCATTCATTGTACTGATGGCTGCTCCTGGGATGACAGGAGAGGAATTACTTTACATGCAAAGTGACCGGATTGCAAGAGCCGAAGGCGCAAGTAATGAAACTATCGCTCGTAACGAAGCCCTGATGAGAAGAATGTATTCTGTGGTAAAAGAAGAAAAGAATAACACAGCAGCTGAGGAAAAGCTTCGGGAGATTCTAAGGACCGAGCTGGCTAATACAAGCAAGCAGAAAATAGAAAGTTCGGGCTATTCCGAGGCTGTTATTGACGCTCAAGTAAGAGAACTTTCATCGCCATGGATGCGCTTTTTCCTTACTTACGATCCCATGCCAGCTTTAATGAAAGTCAAATGTCCTGTCCTTGCCATAACCGGCGAAAAAGACCTTCAGGTTCCGCCTGACGAAAACCTCAGGGCCATAGATGAGGCTCTCAAGGCTGGAGGCAACAAAGACTATAAAGTTAAAGAGCTGCCAGGTCTTAATCATTTGTTCCAGACCGCTAAAACAGGGTCTCCCTCAGAGTATGCAAAAATCGAAGAAACAATTTCTCCGGCTGCTCTGGAAATTATAGGAAACTGGACCTCGGAACATACGCAGTAAAAATGAAAGTAAAAATGAAAGTAAAAAGTAGTGAAGTAAGAGAGTGATGAAGTAAAAAGAGTAGTGAAATAAAAAAAATGTGGGAATAAGAGAGTGAGGAGAAATAATAGTACTGCAAATGTACAGGCATATTTTTATTGTAACTTCCTTCTCTCTTATAACACTCGATAATATTCATTCAGCTATCTGCACTATACACTTATTTTTGTCGATGTCCTGCGGTCAGAAGTATTATATCGTCAGAATATGTTCTGAAATACCCTCCTCCTGCATCTCCACAGTCTCAAGTTGTTTTCAAAAAGCTCTCTTCTGGCTTGACTTTATAACTGTCAAAGTAAAATAGACAGACATTACACTGAAGAGACAGAGATGATGCTTCTTATCCTGCCTTTTCATTAAACATAAGGAATCTGAGCTTCCAGGAGAATTTAGGGGCTTAAGAGTTCAGGTATGTAGAAAAAGACCTTAGACTGTAGGCTTGTTTGAGTATAGAGGACTGTATTAAGATTTTGGCGGATACGACATCCTGAAGAGACTTACATTTAATTTTTAACTGACGAGGGGCATAGTTAAACACAATTTATACTGTTATAACCTCTCAGGTTAGGAAATAAAGCATTATAAAGCTTTAAATTCTATTTTTGATTTTTATAAGGTTATATAAAAGTAAGTATATTTATATATTAATTTATCCTGTGGGTTCCTGATTACGAGTGTTCTCGTATCAAATGTAAGAAAAATAGGAGGAAAAAAATGAATTTTAACAGAAAATCAATCTGGAAAACTATGGTATCTGTTTCTGTTGTATTAATGGTATTGACTTTGGGAGTTTCTGCAGCCTCGGCGTGTCCTGCTAAGGCATCTCCTACCTACACTGATCAATACAGCTCATCCCAGAGTAACTGCGACAAGGCAGATTGTACTGGAAACTGCTGTGATGAATGTACAGAAATCTGCGGCGAGAATTGCACAGGAGAATGCTGCAATGCCTGTACTGAAAACTGCGTAGGCGACTGCTGTGATAAATGTACAGAAGTCTGCGGCGAGAATTGCACAGGAGGATGCTGTAACAACTGTAGCGAAGCAGAATGCTCAGGCAACTGCTGTGATGAATGTGCAGAAGTCTGCGGCGAGAATTGCACAGGAGAATGCTGTAACAACTGTAGCGAGGAAAACTGCGTAGGCGACTGCTGTGATAAATGTGCAGAAGTCTGTGGCGAAGATTGCACAGGAGAATGCTGCGATGCCTGTACTGAAAACTGCAACGAAGAAAACTGCGCAGGAAACCACTGTGGTGGATCTGAAAAGACTACCTGCAACAAATCTGGATCTGAAAAGACTACCTGCAATAAATAAACCTTTTAAAGGCCCTAATCCGATTAAGGCCTGATAAAAAAACAGGATTGAGAATTTCGGACATCCAAATCTTGATAAATCCTTCATTTCTCGATATATGATTGTGATTTATCGAAATTCTCTTAATTCCTTTT
The DNA here is from genome assembly GCA_035560835.1 of Methanosarcina sp. Classification (GTDB taxonomy): domain Archaea; phylum Halobacteriota; class Methanosarcinia; order Methanosarcinales; family Methanosarcinaceae; genus Methanosarcina. The sequence continues at coordinate 2,575 of DATMYS010000036.1, read as the reverse complement.
TAAATTTATGGAATGTTGAGCTTTTTAGTTTTTATTATCTAAACCGTATCTTCTTGACTGTAAAGGACAGGCATTTAACCTTGAGCAGCCGGAGGAACCGGCGTTACCAGTATTTTATCTATTCGATTGCCATCCATATCCACAACCTCGTACCTCAGTTCTCCTAGAACAATGTGATCTCCGGTTGCTGGAATTCGCTGGAGGATAAAAATGATCAGCCCTGCGATTGTCCGATAATACCCCAGTTCCTCCCCCGGAAAGGAGTCCACAGACAGGACATCTTTAAGCTTCTCAATAGGCGTATCCCCATCTATTAGCCAGGAGCCATCTTCCCGAACACTGACCTGTGCCTCCACGGGTTCGCCGAGGGAACGAATCTCACCCACAATCGCTTCAAGGATATCGTGAAGGGTTATTACACCCTGAATACTTCCGTACTCGTCAGTTATAAGCGCAATATGCACTCCGGTTTCCTTGAACGACTCGAGAAGCTTCAGGATTGAGGCGCTTTCAGGTACAAAGAGTGGTTTTGCAACCAGTGCTTTGAGATTAACAGTACCGCCTTTCACAGATTCCTCAAGGACTTTTTTTACGGAGATCATCCCGACAATGTTGTTTAGATCTCCTTCGTATGCCGGAAAAGTGGATCTACCACTTTCGATCATCTTCCGCAGATTTTCAGAGGTCGGATCTTCAAGGTCAAGCCCAATAAGGTCAGTGCGATGCGTCATAAGGGAATCCACACGACGGTCCCCTATCTCAAGCACGCCTTCTATCATACTTAATTCGGCTTTCTCAAATACTCCAGCTCTGGTTCCTTCCTCAAACAGAATCTTAATTTCCTCTCCTGTTACCGGAGGTTCTGTAGTCTTCCTCATTTTCATGATCCTGAGAACAGCTTCGGTAGAACTACTGAGAATTACCACAAGCGGCCTTGCAATGACAGAAAGATAGAACATAGGTTTTGCGATTCTGGAGGCAATTGATTCTGCATTATTAAGTGCAAGCCTTTTTGGGACAAGTTCTCCGAAAATTAAGGTCAGGTAGGTAATTAAGAGCACTACAAGAGTGATACTGATTGCACTACTGTATGGAGAAAGGGCAGGAAATTTTCCAAGGTAAGCTGCAAACTCTTCTGATATGGTAGCTCCACCGAATGCACCTGCAAAGATCCCTACCAGAGTAATTCCTATCTGGATCGTAGAGAGAAACTGAGTGGGTTCATTCGCAAGCTTAAGCGCAACGGCTGCCCGTGTATCTCCTTCTTCCTCCCATTGCTTCAGGCGGGTTTTTTTGGCAGATACAAGGGCAAATTCTGACATGGAAAATATGCCATTGAGTGCGATCAAAACAAGGACAATTAAGATCTCAAGTAAATATGACATTTCAAAGGTATTGGTTGGATTATAACATAAAGTTATTTATATTCTTTAGAAAAATTTATACATTTATATGTTTACTAGTCTTATTCACTCATTTTTAAGTCTTATTTACTCGTTTTTTCGTTGACGTCAAACATTTACCTGCGATTTCTACCGACAGTCGGCTACTCTGGAATTCTCCTCACAACCCGCAAATTTAAGCTTTAGATTTCTTTCAATCTGAGAATTAGCAAAGATTTCCAGCTTTATTCAACCAAATTTTTTAAACGTCTTTTAAAAAATTCTTCCCGGCCTGTCTTCATTAATAGCTCTGATCCTTCTGAGCAATGCAGGATGTGTTGAAAGCAGATTGGTAGACCAGATCCAGAAACCTTCAGGACTTATCGCGGTTTTAAGGTATTCTTCGTAATCAACGATCTTGTAAAGGTGTTCGCCTGCGGAAAGAACTATGAGCCCCTTTTTGCCTGAAGGAACTAGCCGAATTGCAATTCTGTCCGAAGTATATTCCCTTGCCCGGCTCAGGGCAGTCCATAAAAAGTTCTTGAGGACCGGCACAAAAGCAATTGGAAAGATAGCAAGATTATAGAGCAGGGTCACATGGCCTGCTTTTATGTGAGCCAGTTCGTGAGCAACAATGAACTTTAAAGAATCGAAGTCTCCTTCTCGGTATGCGACCTCAACTATATCCGCATAAAAAACTACATAATTTCTTCGAAAATACAGCCTGGTAGCAAACGCATTTAACAGCCCGCCTTCCTGAATTAAAAAGGCATCCGGAACTTCTCTGAAGTTCAGCTCAGAAGAGAGGCGTTTTATAATTTCGTAGAGTTCAGGAAACTGTTTTTCAGAAAGCTTGACCGCATTCGCCATCATTCCTCCGTAGGTCTGTCCGGAAACAAATGAGAGAAAAGCAATTGCTGCCGGAACTACCAGTATATATTCAAGCCCAAGTTCTTCGGGATACAAAAGCGGAACTGTCATTAGTGTAATATAAATAAAAATACTGATCAGCAGGCAGATAACAAAAAGAGGTATTTCGGCAGGATGCCTGAGATTTCTTACTTCACTATCCAGCAAGTTATTTGTCCCCCCATTTCTCTGAGAATATATTTCGATAACTCCAACAAAACGTGGCATACAATTTAATTTTTTATCAAAAGCTTAAGATATACCTTGGACTTTCGGCAATATAC
>DATMYS010000035.1:0-8213 GCA_035560835.1 Methanosarcina sp. | reverse complement strand
AAAATACACTGACCAGAACAATAAGCTTAAGGAAGAAGTTAATAAATTAATAGGAGAATCAAGCCTCCAAATGAACCTGCCGTGATAGCTACAAATTTCCACTTGACAAAGTCGGATAAGAGATATGAATGTATAATAAGTACCTGTTGGAGACTAGGCTTTTCCTTGCTTTTCCTTAAAATTTATACCCATCTACGGGGAGTATACTATCTTTGGAGTATATTTGCGGGTGCCCTGAGAAAGCGGGGAAAGTTGAATTTTGAGATGAGACAGATTTACTGATTTATCTTTCAAGGCTTTACGTAGATATTGAACTTACAGGTTTTAAGTTATGGGTATCCTTTTACTACTTTTTTAAGATTTAGGTACTGATTTTCTGTTTTCAAATCCATCTTCTTAAAAAAGGCAGCCAGTATAATCCGGAAAAATATTAAAGTATCACTGTTCACCTGATAGAATGGAACTGGAAGCGCGTCCGCAAACGATATATCGCAGATTGCTGAATGAACCCAGCAGAACTTATATGCAAATCGATTAATAATCCAATGCTAAGAGATTTTTTAAAACGCATCCCGAAATATCATGAATTTCAACACATTAGGAGGGCGCGCCTTGAAAATCGCAGTTGTGGAAAACGAGGACCAGAAAGCGAGTTCGATATTTGAGCCAGGATTCATTGCAATATATGAGGAAGACGGTGGGGAATGGAAAGTCCGGAACCGGTTTGAAAACAAAGTTTGCAACGCGAAAGGTATGGCTGCGGTACGCACGGCTGTAGCGGATGCGATAAAGCAGCTTGGCGATGTAAAAGTAATTGTTGCAAGTGAAATTCCAGGAATAGCATCCGGGACTTTTCAAGCAGCAGGTTTTGATATATTCCTTGTGGAAGGTAACGTGCTGAATCTTCTTGATTCAATCAAAAAAGAAATGCTTGAGGCAATTGAGGAGCGCCAGAAAGAACACCCTAAATTTGACATCATGCAGTTTCTGGAACCCGGTGTAAGTAAAGGCGATTTTTCGATTAATATAGAGGAAATAATGTTTAAAAATCCGGATTTGACCTCAAAGAAAATTCTGATTCCCTATCTGAAAAATGGAGAATTTAACAGGCTGAATGTTATTTGCAGTCATCTTCCAAAATGGTTTGTTACAGATTTAGGTGCCATGGGATTTGAATACGAAGTTGTGAGCAACTTGCCGAATAAAAAGACTGTTAGAGTGGTGCGTATGCAAACTCCATAATCAAAATAAAGGGTTATACTTTTTTGGAGAAATCAGAAGATAGGTAAATCTTATTATCTTTAAGGAAAGTAATAATATAATGAACGGAAGGGGAGTAGAAAGAGGACCTCTGCAACTGGACATAGGCTTGGTTGTGTCAAGTGTTGGGGGAAATTCCAGTCAAGAAAAAAATCAATTCCATGGCCTTGTTTCCTTCTTTGGCATCGATTTTGGACTCTATATTGGGCCATCATATAATCCTTTTCGGACTATAGGACCCAGTGTTGGGATTGGTCTGGTTATAGGATCTAACGGTTTCCTAGCTGCAAAATTAGGTATCCATTTTAGAAGAACATTTGGTTTAGGTATGCTAATTCCCATAGTTCCTATTTATGGTGCTACCGGAGCGAGTCTGACAGCCATGTTGCCAATTTCGGAAGGAGCTAAAGCTGCGATAACTATTCCACTACTGTTAATGCCGGCAGCTTTCGTATACCAGGGAAATCTCAAAGAATTACGTAAACGCGGAATAGAAACTTTAACGGAATTGAGATTACGTTTGCCAGGAAAAAAATATTAACTCATGAAATTAAACTTGGATCTCGAAATAATACCTGTGAAGCTTTCTTAATCCTTATCATTAGAAATCTTCTCATTCTCCAGGGACTGAACTCTTTAGTGAGCTTCTGAAAATCACAAGTTCGGCGACTAAGACATTACCCTGACAGAGAGAAGATCTTTATCATTACCATTAAGCAGTTATCTTTCCAGGATATGACCATACTTTAATGCACTAGGTCACTCCTCTTCACAATTTCAATAAAATTTGTTAGGTCAGGCTGTCGGAGGTATAGCATTCAAAGCTCCACCTGTAATAGCATCTTATAGCATGGGGAAAGACGTTTTGGAGGACAGGCTACAGGGGGCAGGCAGAAAACAGGTTGCTGGGTCACGTAAGCGTTTTGACTTTCACAGCGGCACTTTTGACTATAGTAGGACTTATGCACTTGAAGTACAAAATCAAGTACAATTGGCGTTATGATTGATTTTGTATTTTAAACAGTTAAAGGTTTAATACTATTGATTTCTCAGTCCAACTGCGTAAATCCTATATAGTTACTGGTTACTTTCAGGAGCCCAATTAGCCTGTGATAACAGACCTTGAAGACAGACCAGGGTCTTGGACGTAGAAGAATTAGATTAACGGAGTATATAGGAGGAGATTATGGACAGTGCGACGGAAATTCAGCCGTCTGTGCCTGTGGTTCGACGGAATGGCTGGCTAAAGGTTCTAACCACAGCAGCAGTCTTCTACATTCTCTTGCTGGTGACCTTGCTGCTGACGAAGAACTCAAACCTGTTTCCCACCCTGGCAATGGTCGGCAGCTTTATGGTTCCTGTCGCTTATGTAGCTTTCATATACGAGCGCAAGCACCTTAGCCGCCTGACAATGCCAACAGTCTCCCTGACTTTTATATATGGCGGGCTGCTGGGAATCATTGCTGCTGCCCTTCTAGAGCCATTTTTTATCAGTCAGCTGAATCTTGGGGCGATTTTAAGAATCGGATTCATTGAAGAGTTTGCCAAAATACTGGGGGTGCTGGTGATTGCACGCCACAAACGACATGATTCGGAGATGGACGGATTGATTCTGGGTGCGGCAGCGGGAATGGGATTTGCGGCCCTGGAAAGTAACGGTTACGCCTTTACCGTCTTCCTGAAAAACAATGGAAACCTTTCATTAGCAGTGGCAGTGACCTTGATCCGGGGCCTGCTGTCCCCATTGGGGCACGGAACCTGGACAGCAATTTTAGCCAGCGTGATATTTCGTGAAAGCAGGAACGGCCACTTCCGCATTAATCTGCAAGTAATTGAGGCTTACCTGTTCGTTTCTATCTTGCACGCAATGTGGGATGGGATGACTCTGGTTCTTACTATTGTCTTTAACCTGGGGTTAGGCGTACTTATTAGCGATGGTGTGATCGGTATTATCGGACTGGCAGTTCTATGGTTGCGCTGGCGAGAAGCAGTCAGGTTACAAACGGCTTTACCTCCAGAAACCGAGGATATATAAAGAGGAAAAACCATTTTTCAAGTTTTTTCAGAATAGGAAGTGATTAATTGGCAACTTTGAATGTTGACAAAAAAGCGATTATTGGCGTGATAGGCCTTGGGATCATGGGCAATTCTTTTGCTTCCAACCTTCTGTCACGAGGCTACGATGTTCACGTATATAACAGGACAAAGGAAAAAGCTCAGCCACTTGCCGAAAGAGGTGCCATTTTCCACTCTACACCACGGGAGCTAGCTTCAGTAGCAGACATTATTATGACCTCGCTGACTGATGAAGCTGCCGTTGATAGTGTAGCTTTTGGAAAAGATGGAATCCTCGCCGGAGCGAAGAAGGGTTCTTTATGGATTGACCTGAGCACAATAGACCCTTCAGCTTCAATCAAACATTCTGAAGCAGCAAAACAGGCAGGATTAGACAGACTGGACACGCCTGTGGTGGGAAGCAAGGACCTTGCTTCAAAAGGAGAGCTTATTATTCTGGTTGGAGGAAGCCAGGAAGTTTTTGAAAAATATGAAAAATTCCTCAAAGAACTTGGTAAAAGCATAATTTACCTTGGGGTAGACGGTAACGGTCACAAAATGAAACTGGCAATAAACCTTCACCTAGGGCTTCTTGCAGAGTCGTTTTCCGAAGCTCTGGCCTTCTCGCAAAAACTTGGGTTCGACACCAAAACTTTCGTTGAGACCATTAATAAAACTCCTATCGGGAACTATATCTCTCAAGGAAAGGGACCAAAGATTGTAGAAGGTAATTTTGAGCCGGCTTTCTCACTTAATAACCTGTTCAAAGACCTGAGACTTATAAACACACAGATAACCAAAACCGGGGCTGTATTGCCTATGACAAAGGTGGCCATAGAGGAATACTCCAGAGCAGTACAAAATGGTGAAGGGCAGAAGGACTTCAGCGTCATTGCATTGGAAATCCAGCGTAAAAATGGATTATCTTAAATCATTTGAATTCTGACACGGATCTGACCAAACTCAACATTAAGAATGCAAAAAATATTTTTTCATCTGAAATTTTTTATTTCTTCCCATTTTCCTTCCCTTTTGATCAGAGAAAATTGATGCCTTTCAATGATATTGAAAATTTCAGCTGAATTATAATTCCTGAGGAAATAGGTACAGAGAATCAGCATATGATAGTTACCGATTACCCGATTTATTTCTCTTTCATATTCAGCGAAATCATCCCGATACTCTTCTTCCAGCGAGAAAAAACCTTCAAATAACCTCAAACCTTCATAACCATTGGCTAGAGACTTGTTAAGTTTTTCAACCAGGCCGTTTAAGATCTCTTGTGTATCGAAAAAACCTCTTTTTAAATACCAATCATTATGGTGAATAATTTCGATTTGCCCTTTCTCCAGATAAGTCTGGGAATCAAAAACAGATTTTTTAAAGGTTTTTGTTGCTTCCAGAGGATTTGATGCAACCCATATACAAAATTCGTTATTTTCCAACCCTGCTTTTAAATATGGAATAATTATATCCACCAGATCCTGCTTCGTATTATAGAACTGGCAAAAATGTGTTCCCCAGTTAACATTCCCAATAGCATCAATGCCAGAATTTCTGGTTACTTCTTTTGTCATCTCTCCCCCATTTGGTCATACTCAGCTTTACTTTTTCATTTCGCATAAAATAAGCAATAATCTATTTAGGACTTACGCAGTTGAAATGTCGAAAACTTAATGCCATTTAAAATATAATTATATATAAGTGATTCTCCAAAAACGTACGGAGTTCTGGACCTAAACCTACCCTCACAACTATACCTGTCTGTATGTGAGGACAGGTGACCATAAGGAAAGAGCTACGCTACTTAGTCGGAAAAACTAGTAATAACATTCTAGAAGAGAGCCAAAATCTTGCCTATATATTTTAATAGCCCCACTTATAAACTGTTTATAGATTCCACAGTAGCGTTTATCAAAAGCTTTTGTACACGTAAACGAATTGTCTCGATACGCGTCACATCTTAAAGCGTATTCACATGTGGTGTCAGACATGTCCGTCCTCTTTTAACTTCAGTGTCCCCACTTCGTTTTTCTGAATATTTATTCTTATATTTGGTATTTATATAAATCTTTTTATTATACTTTATCCTCAAAGTATACTGAATAAATCTCAAAAATCAAGTGGGCTTGTAAAAGATTTCCACTAACGTAATTATTCAGCCTACAAAAAGGTTGATTGATATCTATTTTTATGGAAACAAGGAGTTTGATAACTAACTGATAATAGTGAAAAAACGCAATCATTCACCAACAATAAAAAAAATTCATTCATAGAGTTTGTACATTTAATCTCAATGTATATTTAATCTTAATAACGATGGCTATTAATATTCTTTTATTCAAGCTGGATAGTTACAAAAGCTTTTAGATTGTGCTTTTTCATTCACTCTCTCAGTATATTCGGAACTGACATAATATACTCCATAATGTCTTTCATTTTCGCGCTGGCCACCGATACTGAGGTATCGGCAGCTCCGTAGTAAATACGGAGTTCATCGCCCACCTGAATCCATCCGCAGGGAAAAACAACGTCATTGACGTCTCCACTTCATTCATGCGGTTCACGAGGCCCGAAAATTCAGCCTTCCGACCTGCGGAGCACTTTCATTGGGTCCTCAAGATCAAGGAGAACCAGTCCGAGCCTGTAACTTATTTTCGGGGTCGTCTGGCGTACCCCATGGTACATAATTTACTGTTTCACTAAAGAAAATGGTTAACAACGTAATATCTGAGGAAATTCAGGAGGTTCTTAGGAAGTTAATTATTTTTACAGTTAAAAGATAATTATTTTTACGTTTTAAATTAATTGAAAAATAGGGATGTTGTAAGTATCACAACATCCTGGAGTATCCTTAAAGAATAGCTATAAACTGTCTAATTTCTTTTTAGATTCTGGCAACGGCATCAGTCGAAACATCCTAATATTTCAATATATCGAATGTAGTTACAGGAATGTTAAACTTCTTATATTGATCAATATACGCATCTAATATACAATCTTGCCCATGTGGACCGAATTTCCCATAATACACATTGTTAAGATATTTGTAAAACTTCTCAAACTCAACTTGGAAACCATCTAGATTATTCGTAGCTATAAGGTCTTTCAAATTCAATATAATAACCCAGGCTTGTTTCGCATCATCGGAATCAATATTATTTAAAATGAGATATAAAATGATATATTGCCATAGATAGAGCATCGTATACGTCATAACTATCTATATCAATTACAAGCCGCGCATTTTGCGCACGGCGTTGATTAGATAAATATTCATATGTTCCTAGGTAAGTATTTTTGCAAAGCATCACCCTGCCCAGCCGATTAAAGTAAAAATTGACTCTGAAAAAAGAAAATGGTTCTTAAGAACTCCAGCAATGGCAGAAAAATTAACTGATCACATATGGAGTTTAAAAGAATTATTAACGTTTAGAGTTCCGTTTCAATAAATCATGGACACGACCTAAAATTTGAGTGGTAAAATTTGAGTGAAAAAAATCGGATTTAGCCTCAACAGCAAGCCGATAAATGAAGTTTTGTGGGTGGAAAAAGTTACCAGATTAAGAGGAGTAGGAACAGTTTAATGTAGGAAAAAAGAAGGAGAATTTCCCCTATTGAAAGTTTGGCTATAGAAGCAGCAGGTACAAAAAGGGTTTGGACCTGAGCTTCGGTGAAGTCTTTTATTTTTAGTAATTTATTGCGTTTTGTTATCTTCTCAGTGTTCTCCACATGGCAGCGATTTTCTCGATATCAATATGTGTATAGCCTTCTTCTTTTATAGTCCATTTAAGGCTGAGAACCCCATCATTGCACTCGGCGACAATTCCCCTGTATGTGGTATTTCCTCCAATATCAATTTCAACCTCTTTACCCAGATAATACTTCTCAATGAACTCCTGCTTCATTATTCTCAACTCCTAATTTTACTTTTCCGGATTCCCGGAGAGACAATTTACAGGATATACGTTAAACTAACTAACAATGTCCCCAAAGTCACATGCATTGGCACGTTTTTGAGAGAATAGTTTTTACAACATGGATCGTCGTGAGGCAATATATACATTCGCGCCAGATAAAATGTCAAGATGTATAATGTATTGAATTAATAGTAGAAAAGAAGATGACGGAGTAGCGGGAACATCGGAAGAATTAAAGCCGTCGTTCCTGATCGACTGTCCCATTGAAAGCGCCTTTAGAGTTGATGAAATTTGCACTGGAAAGCTTGTCAAAGCAAACCGTCCCAACATATATTAAAATGCCAGTTATGGCAAACGCTTCATATATTTAACAAACTCGTTCATTGACATCTTTTTTCACAACCTATGGATTGTATTTGTTTTAATGAAGGACATCTAGTATATCAATAAGTGATGATATGTTTTTAAATGTTCCGAATTTCGTTTAAAGTTTATAATTTCATACATTTATGGACGTGAAGAACGGTCCCAGAAGAAATTTCCATAAACCCCACCTAAGGTGATAGAACCTGTTTAAACTGCCACAATACGTTTATTGTAAGAGCTCATCCTAAAACTGAACATTTGCTTCATTAAATCTCGTATTTTGAATGATCAATCAAATTTCTTATAGTGAAAGCAATCTGAAAATCTTAGTTATTAAGAATAAAATGAGTTTAGAATATGCTTATTATCAAGTTTCAATCCAAACAGCAAATAACTTCACAAACATGACCGTATAATTCTTTCCAGAGAATAGCTTGACTGTCAAGGAGCTTCAACCTTTCTTCGTAAGGCTTTCCTTCTTTTTTATTTTCTATGTCGTTAAGCTCATTCACAATTCTTGTGACTTCTGTTAAGTCACTCATTGCGATCAATCTCCCTTAATATTTCAACTTGTAATTTTACTTTTACCTGTATATATTCACACTATATTAC
>DATMYS010000034.1:0-2650 GCA_035560835.1 Methanosarcina sp. | reverse complement strand
TAATTAAAATTACAACTGTAAATAAGTAAGGCTTACAACTGTAAATAGGTAAAGCTTACAACCGTAACTAAGTAAGGAATAGCAGTGACAATAAAAATAAATAGGGTTGATTCTAGGAAATCAAACCTCTGGTATAGTTCAGGTATATTAGATTTCACCTTTCTTTACGCTAGAGGTGTCCCAGTCTCTATCCTGTTCATGTAATTTCTTTTGAACTCAATGTATTGTTGAGCTATCTCTTCTGCTTTCTCCTGGCTCAGGACATTTCGAGCTATTTCAAAAACCTTCCCTTCCTCTTCTTCAATGTGGTGCTCTATGCTTTGTTTCAGTTCACTGATTTTATCAGTCCTATTTTTATCTCTTTCGTCCATACCATCTATTTCAAAAATTAGGGTTTTTGCCTCATTGTGCTCTTTGTAGGCTTGACTGGTAAGCTCACGCAATTCTTCTATCCCTTCGAGCACCGGATAGAAGAATCTCTCTTCTCCCATCATATGAGGATCAGCTTTAAGCTTTACTTTAAAAAAACTTACCTTTGAGCTGTCCTGTAATGCTTGCCGGAGAAGGTTAGACAACTGATCGTGCTCTATTTTCAGGAGATTATAAATAGTTTCCACAGTACCCCCTCATTTGGAATCTAAAAATGTGTCCGAAAAACGGCATACAAAAGTGGTAATTGAAAAATAGAACAAAGAGAACCGGCTAAATAACCAAGCAAGAACTGGGTCTAATACCGGTAATCTCCTTTATCCTTTACTTTTTAGTTTAAGGCATAGTAGGCTTTTGCTGTTTAAAACTCTTTGAGAAATCAAGGTACTGTTGAGCTATCTGTTGCGCTTTGTCTTCACTCAGGGCTTTCTGAGCCGCTGGAAATACTTTATTTTCTTCTTCTTCTACGTGATGGCTTACGCTTTCATCCAGCTCCTTGATCTTGGAAGTCCAATTAGAACTCCCGACGTCCATACTTTCCAGCTCGGACGAGATTGATTTTATTTCTTCGTGTTCTTCGTAGGCATGATCAACAAGTTCACGTAAATCTTCTTTCTGCTCAAGCACTGGATAGAAAAATTTCTCTTCACCCAACAGATGAGGATCGGTCTTAGCCTTTACTTTAAAGAAGGTCTCCTTAGACCCATCACGTATTGCCTGTTGTATAAGATCAGAAACCTGCTTGTGTTCTGCTTTCAGGATATCATAGATTGTTTCCATATTTTCCCCCCTCGTTTGAGGTATAACAAGTGGTATTTTTACGAAAATATAAATATATAACTACAGACCCTAATTTATAAGAAAAGTAACCTCAAAGTGAATGGAGTTTACTCTCATTTCATCTTCACATAGAGCTTACCAAAAAGAGTATTATTTTTTTAGATAAGGAATAAAGGGGTAAAGAAATGAGAAAAGCGGAAGAGTTGCACTCAAGAGCTTTAGATTTAACAACCCTGATTTTACTTTTGGTTCTCGCTTTATATATTGCATGGCAGTATCTTCCAACTCCACTCCTTGCAACCTTACTATAACTAGGATAACGACAAGTGGATCAGCGCAGGATCCTTCCATCGATGGTGACAGAATAGTTTATAGTGACTTTCGTAACGGAAAGTTCCAGATCTGCATGTATAACTTTTCCACCTCTGAGAAAAGTGTAATTATCAGCAGTAAGATATCAGTTTTCGCTCCTGATATCTATGGGGACAGGATAGTGTGGTGTGAAGAGTTCAAAAAATACATCGGTGTAGTTGAGGAATAGTAAATTTCTTGAAGAGCTCCGTAAGAAAAATTATTGAATTTAGTATTAGATTTCCAATCGGGCCACACAATCCCGACGATATAAAGTGTAATATCTGGCTGTATAACCTTTCCACTCAGGAGAAAACTTAGATCGCTACCAGAGAATCATATAACGCAGTTCCTAAGATCTATGGAGACAATAGAGACGATATAGTGTAGGAAGGCTCTTTCGATATATATGGAACATGTGACCTGTGCTTGTATAATCTTTCAACCCGCACTAAACTCAAATTACGACCAGTGGATCTGCAATTGCTCCCATAATTTACGGGAACAGGATAATTTATGATGATTTTAGCAGCGGAGAGCACGAGGTATATATGTACAATCTATCCCTTTCCAGAGATATTCCGTTTTCCAGAAACGATTCTTGGCAGGGAGCCTACGCAATCTATGAAGACAAACTGGTAATTTTCCATTCTGAGGATCAAAAAACCACAGACATCTATTTACACGATCTCTACACCGAGCAGGAAACTAAAATCACTACGAGCAGATTTGCAACATCCTCTGCCATTTACGGTGACAGGATAGTGTGGATGGGCAACCCCTATGATATTGTAAATTACAATATCTACATGTACGACTTCTCAACAAAGAAAGAGACCCAACTAACAACCAGTGGAACAGCATTCGATCCTGTTATCTACGGTGATACAATTGTATGGGAGGACAGGAAGTGGGAAGATAAGCACAATGGCAGGGAAACTGACGATATTTCATTTGTATTCGGTTAAGGATTTTGAGCTGCTGATATCGATTTCGGCGGAAAAACTCAAACCCAAATGTTTAGTGTTTAAATTGAAATCGATATCACATTCCAGTTTTGCATTTGATGAATAATTTAACAAATTTTATG
>DATMYS010000033.1:0-7488 GCA_035560835.1 Methanosarcina sp. | reverse complement strand
AATTTGTTAAATTATTCATCAAATGCAAAACTGGAATGTGATATCGATTTCAATTTAAACACTAAACATTTGGGTTTGAGTTTTTCCGCCGAAATCGATATCAGCAGCTCAAAATCCTTAACCGAATACAAATGAATAACTATTCGATTTCACTAATTATTCAATTCAGTAGTTTCTTCCCAGATCCGAGTTTCTTCTCAGATCCGAGACAGAAGGCAAGCTTCTCTATTACTTCCTGCACTGAACCCTATATAAATAAAGATATATAACCCACGCCATATGGCACTTACAAAAGAACAGGAACTTTAAACTGCCCCTATCCATAGCAGAAGGTGAGGACTTTGTCCGGGCGTAAGGGATATTTTGATCCAATTAAAAATTTCAATTGCACTGTTAGGAAAGGCTAAAAGAGAAATCAGGAAAAAGATACTGGAATATTAGGATGGCTCCTGAGTCTTAAAAGAGAAAGAGATAAATGTTGGCGGCCCGGAAGACTTCAGGATTTCTTGAATAGCCCGGAAAAACAATTTTCTGCTGTATGTATCGAGTTTATTTCCTTCAATCTGGCTTTCTTATTTCTTTGCTGTTGACCACTCGAGCTATTCTTCTATTCTGCTTTTCTTTTTCCCGGGACATCATTCATTCTGATTTTTCTCATTCTGAATCCATTCCGTTTTTTTCTTTCTCTTCCCTGTGCCTGTGCAGGGCTACCTCAATGCTACTGTACAGATCTTTCTCATCAAAAGGTTTTATGATATAACCAAAAGGTTCGGTGCTCTTCGCCCTCTCAAGAATCTTATTATCAGAATAAGCAGTCAGGTAAACAACCGGAACGTCAAACCTTTCCCTGATTTCCCTTGCAGCTTCTACGCCGTCCATATCGCCTTTTAACATGATATCCATGAGCACGACATCAGGGAAAGTGCTCTCAGCCTTGCTAATGGCATCCTCTCCAGACGAGGCTACACCGGTAACTGTGTATCCCAAATTCTTTAACATTTTCTTTATTCCCATTGCAACGATATGCTCGTCCTCAACGACAAGAATTCTTCCTTCCGCCTTTTTTCTTCCTTCCGCCATTTTCACACCTTACTTTAAATTTTATCTCCTGAAAAAACTAATCTCAAACCATGTTCCCCTGCTTCGGTCAAGTCTAATATCCCCCTCAATCTGATCCACAAGCGTTGTCACCAGCTGTAGGCCCAGGGAAGTTGTATTTCGGAAGTCCAGTTTCTCAGGGAATCCCCTGCCGTTATCTCTAACTATCAGGGTTAACTTTTCTTCTTTATTCCCTGCTGTGCCGTTAAAGCCAGTCCGTTCATTACTATGTTGCCTGGTTTTTGTATTTCCATTCTCAGGGTTCTTTTCCTGCAAGGTAGAGTTTTCTGTACTTCTATGTAACTCAATATAAATCTCTCCTTCTTTCTTTCCGGTAAAAGCATGTTTCAGGGAATTTGAGACCAGCTCATTGACAATTATTCCAAGGGGAACAGCTGTATCCATTCCCAGGAAAACCTTTTCAACATCCAGCTTCAAGCTCAAGTTCCTGCCGTCAATAGAGTAAGACTGGAACAGATAATCTACAAGATTCTTAATATAATCCGCAAAATCCACACTTACCATATCATCAGACTGGTAAAGTTTTTCGTGGACAAGAGCCATTGATTTGACCCTATTCTGGCTGTTCCTGAAAGCCTCGATTACATCCCTGTCCGTGAAATTACCGGATTCAAGATATAAAAGCATGGAAATCACCTGCAGATTATTCTTGATACGGTGATGGATTTCTTTTTTTCGAATTTCCTCCATCTGGAGAAGCGCATCCTCAGCTTTTTTATGTTCGGTTATGTCCAGGATAATTCCCTGAAGATGGACTTCGCCTTCCTCATTGCGCTGGATAACTGTCCTTTCGTCAACCCAGCGAACTTCCCCGGATTTTGTGAGAATCCGATATTCCGAGGTATAGTCCGTGCAGCCGGCCTCAACGTTCATCTTAAGTTCGGCAGCCATCTTTCCCAGGTCTTCGGGATGCACAATATCCCCGTAAAGAAGCCTGTTCGAGGTAAAATCCTCCACATCATAACCCAGCCGGGTAATACTTTCCGAAACAAACTCTGCAGGCCACATGGGCTCATGCTTCCATAGAAAAACGATTACAGGACTTGTATTGACAACCCTTTCCATATCTTCCTTAAGCTGGTTGGAACGCTCAAGTTCTTTCGCATAGTCCATAAGGGATTTTTGCGCCTCTCTGCGCTGGGTTGTAATCATATCAAGAGCCTGGCGGGTTTCTTCGATTCCGTCCGTAAGCAGCTTGAAATCACCTTGCCCATGGATATTGATCTGCCTCTTAAAATCATTCTGCTGGAATGCAGTAAGAACAGCGTTTGAATCATCGATAATACTGTTCAAAGTTTCGGAGAATTTGTCAAGTGTATTCCCGAGTTCCCTGAACTCTCCCTGTACATCTGCATTTACTCTCTCTTTTAACTCTCCTTTTGCAAGCGCATTGGTTACTCTTATAGTCTCTCTTACAGGAATAATTACAGCTTTAAGGATTTCATTCAGGCCTGTAGGGATCTCCCTGAAATCTATCTCCACATCAGTATCCGCCCTGACATCAAGCTTACCTTTAACTGCGTCCTGGGCAATACTCTTGAAATCCTGAACGATTTCATCTATAGGCCTTGTAATAGAAAGAGCAATCATATAAGCAAGGGCCGCCATAAACAGGATAGAAATTGCAGAAATGACCAGAAGCCTGTTCCGAAGATCAACAACACCTGCAAGCATTTCTTCTTTTGGAATTACAAGCACAAAGGCGAGATTTCCGGTTCGCACAGGCTCGTAGAACATTACAACAGTTTTGCCTGTGGTAGAGTCTATGGTCTCAATATATCCGCCGGTTCCATTTTTTATATCATCTGCGGCTATAGCTATTTCTTCCGAATTAAAGTCATAGAGGCTTTTTTTCCCAATCCATTCCTTGTGCGTAGGGTGAGAAAGCAAGACGCCTGTGTTGCTTACCATGAAGGCATATCCTGTGTCAAAAGCCTTGACCTTGCCTACTACCTCGTCCATATATTCTAGAGGAACATCCACTCCCCCTATTCCTACGAACTTCCCGTCCTTGAAAATCGGGGAAACATGGCTGACCATGAATATGCCTTCATAAAAGTA
Source organism: Methanosarcina sp. (assembly GCA_035560835.1). Classification (GTDB taxonomy): domain Archaea; phylum Halobacteriota; class Methanosarcinia; order Methanosarcinales; family Methanosarcinaceae; genus Methanosarcina. The sequence continues at coordinate 4,308 of DATMYS010000033.1, read as the reverse complement.
AGGTTCTGTTAAGACGTCTTCTCCTCTCGCTTTGGGAAGCTGATAATAATCCGAAGAATCATAACGAAGAAGAGGCGCTACCGTAAGATTGCCTTTAATCTTATTACAATAAGGGACAAACCTGCCTGTTGCATCGTGCCCTGGGGCGTTAATATATTCTGCATCTTTGCCATCAAAAGCATTCGGCTCGTATCCCACATAAACCCCAATCAGATTTGGATTTTTTTCAAGGATATTCTCAAGGATGCCGATTACCTCAGTCCTGTTGGAAGCCTTGTAATTCTCCATTGTAAGAGCAAGCGTCTTTGCAACTGCGCTGTTAGCTTTCATGTCGGCATCGAACTGGTTTGCATAACTGCTTGCCATTTCGATTGATTTCTGGTAAGCCAGCTTTTCTTCCTGGAAGGTGACCGTACTGATGATCACAGCCGTAGATACTGTGAGAATAAGAAAAACCCCGACAACAATATAGATAACTAGCTTTGATTTCAGGGGGAAATTTTTAAATCTCATAGTCAAAACTCCAGCTAGTTCTAAGAGGGGTGAGAGGTTTGTTCCTGTTCTGCCTGTAAAGGTCAGGCAGACTTCAGATTTCGATTACTTCTTGAGACAATTCATCATAATGCATGAAAAGCTCCCTACCCCAGCGAAGAGCGCTTGCATCGAAACTCATTACTTTCCTGTGGTCGTATTTTCCCTGCTTGTTGAAGAGGCAGATATACATAAATTTTTCAGTAACAGCAATTGTCGGAAGCTGCAGTTTTTCCTCGCAGACCTTAACAACAGTATTCTTGGAATCGAGCAGGGTTTCCAGTTCATCCCTGCAATCATCTTTTAGCCTCTCAAGTACGGCTTTCGTAAGCACGATTTCCATTTCAGCTCCGCTTTTTGCAAGCCTGGAATAAAGTGACGGATAAAGAGGATGATAATAAGAAAGCGAACTCATGATGCATCTGGATTTTATAAGATTCTCAGTAAATTCTCTTGGAAGGTCAAACAAATGATTAAGATCAGGTTCGATTACCATGCACTCGCCCAGTTCTCCAAGCTGCATAAATTGTTCATTGGGTATTACACTTGTATCCCGGCTTGCCCAGTATTCCTTGTTTTCCTCCAGGACCTCAAGTGTGTTCAGGAGAGGGAGCATATTCCCTACGACAAGTTTTCCAATCTCCGAAAGCATATAAGTGTCCTCTTTCTGGAGGACCAGGCCCTGTTTTTTAAGGATTTTAATCTGAGGCATCATCGCTTTTGAGGTCACATTGAGAGAAGTTTTTATTTGATCAATGTCCCTGGGACCTTCCATAAGCAGGAGAAGGAGATTTTTTCTTTTTTCAGAAAGCCAGATAGTATCACACAAAGATGAGCTCATTGCTACTTTAGATTTATAGAAAGTACTTTTATTAAAAGATTATGTTGCAAATGATATATATTCAAAAATCTTGATCATGGAAAGAATTCTAAGCCTTTATAAAGCCCGGTTAAAAATTTTAACGCTATTAAAAAATCACTTTATTTTAGAACCTGCATATAGCTCTTTCTTTTGCCCGAAACTTTTGCAAGAGCCACGTGAATCGGGCTATATATTATTGAAGCCATAGATAAGTCACTTACCAGTAAACAAGAACAAATCCAACAAAAGAGAATTGCCCGAAAGAAGAATGGACACTTCTGAAAGGCAAGTAATGGAAAAACAGCACTAAAAAAAGGAGAAGTGGCTACTGAATAATTAAAAATGGCAAGGAAAAACGAGATAAAGTGGCCACTAAAAACGGATTAAAAATGGCGAAATTAAAAATGGCGAAATTAAAAATGGCACATTAAAAACGAATTTAAAACGGCATGAAAAACGAATTAAAAATGGCACACTAAAAACGGATTAAAAAAGTACAAGCATTATAAAACACTAGAGACTGTTGCATCCTTTTGAGAACAAAATTAAAGAGTACTGCGAGATTCATGCCGACTGCATGCACAAGTCTGGCTGAAACTCACTGAACTTCTGAAAAACGAAAACGAGAATTTCAGGCTTGATAACCTGAATTCCTCAACTCCGAACCCAGCAAATGCATTAAAAATGTACCAGAGTTATGGCATGTGGGAATGCCATAGCTTTTGGATGCCTCTAAAAATGAGTTTTTTACTATTTTCTTCTTATCTTGTTTTTCCCAATTTCCTCTTTTTCCTTTGCCTATGACCCAATTCTCAGCCAGAAAAGGTTATTTTTCTTGTAGAATAGAAATAACAAAAACAGCTTTGGTACGGCTTTAGTTTGTGATAATCAAAAATCAGTATGAAGCTGCAGGATTAACACGGTTACGTATTTTTTCCATAATATTCCCGTATATAGATTATGTATCCTGTAGCCACATATTTTCTGCGAACCCTTTTTGCACCCGAAAAAGGACTCATGATTCTATGAACTTATCGGCTCATGAGCTTAACAGATTTTCGGGAAAGGGAAGCAGTAGAAATTTTCGGAGTTTACCTTTGCACCTTTATATTGTGGACTCACTTGATAGGGAACTATCCTTCTCTAAAGTTGTCCTGTTCTCATTCTGGGAGTAGTACCAGAGCGGAAGATAAAAGGCAAGCACCACGAAGCCGACTATCGTTGAAGTCCAGCCTACCTCAAGACTGTTCAGGTATATTATTCCAATTAGACATAGAGGCAGGTTAAACATCCCAAAGAAAAGGGCTACATGTCTCCAACCTCCGGGAGCTTTGAACGGTCTTTCAAGCTTCGAGAACCTGGGGTCAATTTTTGTCTTCACATATGCGAGCAGACTTATCCCGTTGGCGCAGACATAGCCTATTGCTGAGGCAGCCACTATAGCTGCAGGAGTTCCCAGGCAGATGAAACCCATATTCAAGAGGGCAATGACAATCATTGAGTTGACTGGAGTTCCATGCGTATTCATTTTTCCAAAGAACCTGGGCAGATTTCCTTCTTCAGCCATGGAATACATAGCTCTTGAGGCTCCTAGAAAGGCTGTCTGGATAATCAGAATCATTGCCGCAATCAACATGAAGATCGTCAGAGATCCACCTATAGGACCAAGGGTCATCTGAGCTACAGGCAGCATTGGAGAGACCGGTTCGGCCAGGATTCCTTCAATTCCAAGGGCTCCGGTACAGGCTGCCTGGACGAGAATGAAGGTCACAAGACAGATTGCACCGCAGATAAAGAGGGCTTTTGGGATATCCGATTTGGGCTGCTTATACTCAGGCCCGTAGATTGCTGCGGTTTCCCAGGCGCATGCACTCCACTGGGCCATTGCAAAAAGCCCGAGCAGGATCAGGATATGCTGGATATCCCAGCTCCAGTCTGTGGGAAGCCAGGCGCCGGTAATATTACTGAGCTCAAAGTGCCCGGTTACGAAAGGCGCAAGGGCAATGATAATAAGTGGGGCAAGCGAAAGCACAGCAAGAATGTACCCGAGCGTTGCTCCGCCGGCAAGCCCGCGATAATTGACCAGGATAAGAAGTACGAATACAACTGCGCCGGACGCGAGGTAAATAACAAGATCAGGCACGCCTGCAAATGCAGGGATCAGGCCTTTGAGATAGCTCCCAATCAGGATTGAATATATTGCAAGAACCGGATTCCAGGCAAACCAGTAACTCCAGGCGCTGAAACCTCCAAGCAATTTGCTCAGATCATACCGGTTGCTTGCGTTCCCCGTAAAAATGCTCTGGGCGTACCCAGGAAGCCCGGATGCTTTCGGGAACATTGTGGCAAGCTCTCCGTAGGCAAAATTTTGCATGAACCCCTGAAAGACAGATAGCGCCCAGATGATGATTGCAAAGGCCCAGACATAATTTGCAAAATAGCCTATGGACGGCAGGATCAACACAGGAACCCCCAGAGCAATTGCAAGCCCCTGCTTCCAATCAATTGTTCGCTGGAGCCCTCCGTTTCCACTGTTTTCGTCGCTCATTTTCAAGCACACTCCTATAATTATTACAGAATAATAACTAACGATTCGCACAGCTCTTGCAGCACAAATCGACTCATAAAAGCCTGCAAACGGAAAAAGCGGAAATCCGATAAAATTCAAGCCCTTCCCAGAATATTTTCAATAAATATTATCAGGAAATATCCTGAGAAAGGTGTATAGGAAATCTGTACCCACTTTTCCGCATCTTTGCAATTATTTCGGAGTTTTTCTTTACGCTATCTGCTTTCTGAAGAGGTTGCAGGAATTAATCTTAATATCTAGCAACTTTTCGATGTTCATTTTTGCAGCAATACCTTTTGCAGCGCCCGGTACCGATGTAATTACACCGATGTCTAGTTCTTCACGC
>DATMYS010000032.1:0-2363 GCA_035560835.1 Methanosarcina sp. | reverse complement strand
ATATTTTTCATATGTACAGTATTCAGCCATTCCAACTTCCTCCTTTTCCCATATCAATAGAGAGAAAAAAGAATAAATTTGTCAGATATCTGCTGAAAGTCAGAAGAGTGTCTGAATTCCCCAGTTTCCAACCTTTTAAATTACCTACCTATCGAGCGGTAGATTCAAGTATCTTTAATATTATATCTACCTACTAGTCGGTAGAAATGTCGCCAGAAGAATAATCGAAAAGGGCTAGTAAACATGACTGAAGAGAACAATAATGTAAAAGCAGCTTCACTTGATGGGTTAGACAAAAAGACGACAAAGGAACGAATATTCGATGTCGCCATCGACCTATTTGCCCAAAAGGGTTTCGATGCTGTATCCTTGAGAGAAATATCGGATGCAGTGGGCATTAAGAAGCCAACGCTGTATTATTACTTTACAAGCAAGGATGAGATACTTGAGAAAATTTTGGAATACCCAATGAAGAGAGTTGAGAAAATCGGGTGGCATGATACTGAAACTGAAGAGCTGATAGTCTCGCTAGGGCTGGAGAAATTCATGTCCAAAGCATGTGATATTTGCATAAGCTGGATGGACGATCCTTATATGGAGAAGATATTTAGAATCATCCTCGTCGAGCTATACCACAACCAGCAAATAAAAAACTTCTACACAATGTTTATAGATGTCTCAGGCTCATTTTGGGAGCTAATCTTTACTCTCATGATAAAGAATAAGCTCATCAAGCTTTCAGACCCAAAGATACTGGCCAGCGAGTATTTATCGTTTTACGGGAACGCATTTCTTCAATATTTCCTTCTCCAATATGGCAACACACCAGGCTCCTTCCGGCAAGAGTACCAAGATGTTATCGATAAACATACGGCATTTACGGTGAATGCAATAAAACCATGAAGAATATACAATCTAAAGAATTTAACACTAAAGGAGAATTTTTATGGATTCAACAAGCTTAGACAGGGAAAATTTCTGGGAAGCACAAACTTTTGCAATAATTACTGATGGCACAAAGCCAGCTATGAAATGGGCAGTCTCCGAACTTAAAAGCCGTGGCAAGAAAGTCTACCTTGCAGACCTTTCCGAAAAATCTGATCCTGACTTCCTTAAAGATGTAACCGCACTTCCCTCAGGTATAGATCGTGCAGTCATCGGGATCACAAAAACCGAACCAGGAGACATAATTCCTCTCCTTGTGGAAAAAAATGTAAAAAATATCTGGCTCCACTGGAATACCGAAACCGAAAAAGCCGTGGATACATGTCAGAAACTGAGACTCAATTGCATGACCGGGCACTGCCCAATGATGTACCTCGGAAGCGGATTAAGTATGCATGGAATACACAGGGGAATTGCGAAGATTACGGGAAAGTATTGAAAAATAGGTATGAATTAAAAGGTATTTTTTTGGTTCTGTGAACCCTGATCGCCTTCAATTATTTGATTGGTGTTATTTCCAAAACGCATTCATGCTTTTTCTAGTCTTTTTTGCAATAATGAAAATGTCAACCGTGTATTGAGGAACAGCTAAAAAAATAGATGGAGTGTTAAATGCCATGAAAGTCTTGGTTATCATGGGAAGTCCACGAAAAGGCAATACTTACCGAGCGACGAAGAAAATTGAGGAGTCCATGCAATCTATGGGCAACGTTGAATTCGAGTACCTGATGCTCAGAGATGCGGGTTTATCACAGTGTTCTGGTTGTCTTGTCTGTTTTGGAAAAGGAGAAGATCACTGCCCGCATAAAGACAATGCCCATATTATCGAGCGGAAAATGCATGCTGCCGATGGAGTGATTTTTGCTACACCTGTTTATGGTATGAGTGTCTCTGCACTAATGAAAACTTTCATAGACCGTTTTTCTTATATCTTTCATCGTCCCCGTTTTTTTGCTAAAAAAGCTCTTCTTCTCTCTACAGCAGGCGTGCTGGGTAATAAAGAAGTCCTCAATTACCTAAAATCAGTAGCCGGTTTGTGGGGTTTTGAAGTAGTACATTCCGTTGGTCTCTTAACTCCTCCGATGCAAATTTCCACGAAAGAACAGGAGAACAACCAAAAACTTGAGAAAGCTGCATTTGAATTTTATAAATCCCTTCAGAAAAAACGTCATTCACCAGGGTTTCGGGATGTATTAGTTTTCCGTGGTATGAAAGCGAGTCTTGGCGAACTTAGGGAGGTCTTCCCGGCTGATTACGTATATTGGAAAGAAAAAGGATGGCTAAATCAAAAAGCAAAATATTACGTAGATGTGCCGGTAAATCCTATTTACAATACTATTGGCTGGATCTCTGAACAGATTCTAAAAAGAAAAAATAGAAAATTCGTGACTGAAGAGCAGAGATAGAACTTTTTAGTT
>DATMYS010000031.1:0-2251 GCA_035560835.1 Methanosarcina sp. | reverse complement strand
TTAATATAGGGATACTGTATTTTCTGACAGATTTCTTTGGTATCTATTATCTGGTCTCAAACCTCATAGGGATAGTAATTGTCTTTTTCTGGAACTATCTGATGAACAGGCATGTTACATGGAAACTGAGAACTTACTAATAAAAGGGAAGAAAGAATTCATATTATTAAATGCCGCGAAACGCGGCACGAAAATTCAGTAAGAAGTATTGCCAAAGCCCTCTTTCATCACGATTTTGTCACAGGCGTTCTGGATTTCAGCGAAGATAACTGCGGTTAAAATCCCTTATCAAAGAACAGCGCTGCACGAATATGATAATTTTCCCTTATGGGGCTCTGACCACAAGCAGAGCTCTAATTGAACCTTCTGTAGTTTTTTTGATTTTATAACGGCTTTTTAGCACAATAACAGCTTGCTCACGAAGCTTCAGTCTTTTCCGGCCTTTTAAATATCGGAGATTCCTGTTGTACTTGCTGTGTTGTGCTGCTTGCTTTCCTTACAAGATTTCTCTTCATTTTCCAGACGGTCTGCAATGATATGAATTACCAGATCCACAACAAGCTTTACAACCTCCTCGATTTTATCAATGGAGATTAGATCAATCATATCCTCTGCTGTATGAAACAAATCATAAGTGCCAGTGGAACCTATTGCAATACTTGGAACCTTTCTCATCCAGAAATGAATATGGTCGCCCGCAGGCCAGGGATCAACCCGAATAACCCCGAGATACTTTTCTTTTACATCCAGAGCGGCATTAACGAGTTCTTCCGGACAGTCGAAAAACGCTAGATTGCTGGTTGAAGAATAGTGGCCGATGCCATCAATGTTTATTGCAGCTAGCATGTTCCCGAAATTCTGGAGGTTTTTCTCAATATATAGCATTTCTCCAAGCGCATAATATTCCTCCCCATTAAAAGCTACGAATTCAAAATCAAAGGGCAAGGTTTTATTTTCCAATCGGTCCTTAAGTAACTCCGCAACCGTTAAAAGGACTATTACCCCAGCTCCATTATCAGCCGCGCCATCAGTTCCGTATTTGGTGTCAATGTGTGCACAGAAGACGAGCCTCTCTTTTCCGTTTTTGCCGTATTTCCCTATCACATTTGCAGCGTGGCTGGCATCAAATTTAGTTTTTAAAGTTAACCTGATGCTTCTTTCTTCATTTCTCAACAATTTCATGCCGTCAATTGTGGAAACTGTAACCGATGGGATTTTGAAGTTCCAATCCTCGAGAATAGGCACAGGGTCAAACATTCTGTGGCTTACAGCAACAATAGCAAGTGGCTCTTTCGCTTCCAGAAGCCCGACAATTCGTTTATGCGTTTCAGGGTTATACACACTACAGTGTTTTGCAGCTAAAGTAGCTTGGGTAAGTTCTCCGTATATTACTGCTATTTTGCCTCTGAAATTCCTGTTCTCCAGCTCAAAAACATTGCCTGCGGCTGCAAAGCTTGCTTCAATCTCGCAGGAACTCGAGTATGTACTGGCTATTACGGAAATTTTTTCATCCCCCAAGAATAATTCAGCTCTATTACACTCCCAACTTTTACATGCATATTCCTGCCTCTCTACCTGAAATCCCAGCTCTTCAAACGCCTTCGAAATATATGTCTCAGCTTTGTGATTATTTAAAGTGCCAATTGGCCTGCTTCCGATATCGCTGCATAATGTATGTAAGTGCCTGTTTATTATTGGCTTACAATCCTTCATATTTGTCTTCTTCTCCATCCTTGGCTTCTGGGACTTAACAGGAAGAAATCCGGATATAAAAATGTCTTCTTTTTGGTTTAAAAAATATTATAATAATGTTATAAATATTCTAGAGGCTGTAAAAAAGTAAGAATTACTGATAACAACGAAAACTGGGTCAAAAAAATTTGTAAGCAAGATCCGCTAAAACAAGGACTGAAACTTTTCTTTTAGATAAAAAATGTGAAGGATAAGGATTTTTTTCTCTTTGAAATCTCGCCTGATTGGCGAGCGTGGTTCCACTAAGAGCCTATCCGAAAAGTGGTTACCTGCTATAACTTTTACAATGTGCAATATGCAAAACCAGAGCGGATACTCTGATATTATAGATCTATTGTGACTTTTCAACATGCATTACTTACTTTTCGGATAGGTTCTAAGTAAGAATAAAAGTACAACTTTGAATATCTGTTTTAGTAACTCGTGTAAAAATTATATTTAAAAAGATAAAACTTATATTATTATGGCTTATTGCTATTGTAGATGCTGTTATAAATAC
>DATMYS010000030.1:0-2950 GCA_035560835.1 Methanosarcina sp. | reverse complement strand
ACAGAGCAAAAAGTATATTCCTTAGAAATTTTGGATATGCATTAAAAAGTAAGAAATTTTCACTTCATCCAAAACCAGATATATTTAAATAATCGCAAGCATTCTAAACCCCAAGAGTTTTTACACTATTTCCCAATCATGGAGTGTCTTTATGACAGAATCAGAAATTCCAAAAGAATATAATGCAAATGAGGTTGAGGAAAAGTGGATGGAGAAGTGGAACCTCTCCATGTACCATTTCAATTGGGGAGAAGACCCCCGTCCCCAATATATTATCGACACCCCTCCTCCTTACCCGACAGGTAATTTCCATATCGGAAACGCGCTTAACTGGTGTTATATTGACTTTGTTGCCCGATACAAACGTATGCGCGGGTACAACGTAATGTTCCCCCAGGGCTGGGACTGTCACGGTCTGCCAACCGAAGTCAAGGTTGAAGAAATTCACGGAATAACGAAAAATCAGGTTCCACGTGCCGAGTTTCGCAAGATGTGCAGGGAACTGACTGCAGGAAATATCGACAAAATGCGCAAAACAATGTTGCGCCTGGGCTTTTCTGTGGACTGGAGTAACGAATTCGTTACCATGGAACCCTCATACTTTGTAAAAACGCAGAAATCCTTTGTCAGGATGTATAATAATGATTACACCTACCACGAAGAACATCCTGTCAACTGGTGCCCCCGCTGCGAAACTGCTATTGCTTTTGCAGAAGTCGAGTATGAAACAAGGCAAACAAAGCTTAACTTCGTCCATTTCGACAAGGTAGACATTGCAACCACCAGGCCGGAACTTATGGCAGCCTGTGTTGCAGTTGCAGTAAATCCTGAAGACAAACGTTACAGCCAGTATATAGGTCAGGAAATTACAGTTCCTCTCTTTGGCCAGAAAGTGACTCTAATTGCCGATGAGGATGTTGAGCCTGAATTCGGTACAGGCGCTGTAATGATCTGTACTTTCGGAGATAAGCAGGACGTACGCTGGTGGGTGAAATACGGACTTCCCCTTATAAAAGCCATCGACAAACAGGGCAAGATGACAAAAGCAGCAGGCAAATATGAAGGCTTGAGCATTGCCGATTGCAGGGAAGCTGTCGTTGCAGACCTGAAGGCCTCAGGTTTTCTCTATGATCAGAAACCTCTAGAACAGAACGTCGGGCTTTGCTGGCGCTGTGATACCCCGATCGAAATCCTTTCGGAACCCCAGTGGTTCGTAAAGATCGACAACAATGCAATCCTGAAAGCTGCAGATGAGATCAAATGGTATCCTGAATACATGAAAGTGAGGCTCCAGAACTGGACAGGCACTATGGAATGGGACTGGTGTATCTCCAGACAGAGAATCTTTGCAACTCCAATTCCGATCTGGTATTGCAAGAAATGCGGGGAGGTTATGGTTGCAGAAGAGAGCTGGCTTCCTATTGACCCGAATGAGGCCGCCCCAAAGAAAGCTTGCGCCTGCGGCTCAACCGAATTTGAGCCTGAAACCGATGTGCTGGACACATGGATGGACTCTTCGATTACGGCGTTACACGTCACGGGATGGGAAAGCGAGCATGAACTCCGTCTGCCTGCTCAGATCCGTCCACAAGGTCATGATATCATAAGAACCTGGGCCTTTTACACGATCTTGAGGAGCCTAGCTCTTGAAGGCAAGAAACCTTGGGATTCTATAGTGATCAATGGTATGGTGCTCGGGCCTGACGGACATAAGATGAGCAAATCCCTTGGAAACGTTATTTCCCCTGAAGAAGTCACTACACAATACAGCGCCGATGCTTTCAGGCAGTGGGGTGCAGTTGGCGGATCCACAGGTTCGGATGTAATGTTCCGCTGGAAAGATGTTGTCTCAGCTTCTCGCTTCCTTCAGAAGATGTGGAGTATCTATCGTTTCTCAATGTCTCATCTTAAGGGCTTCGGACAGGAAGATGCCGAGAAGTTCCCGACGGACTCTCTCCTTATAATTGACAGGTGGCTGCTGAGTAAACTTAATAGGCTTGTAGACACTGCGACAAAGGAGTTTGATGAGTATCAGTTTGATTCTACTTTCAAGTCCATAAGAGGTTTCGCTTGGGAAGTCCTTGCTGACAACTATCTGGAACTCGTAAAAGGCAGGCTTTATGGCGATGAGCCCGAAGGCAGAAGAGCAGCCCAGTATGTACTCTACAGGACAATGAAAACTCTCTCGCTTTTACTTGCACCTTTTATACCCTTCTTTGCAGAAGAACTGTACTCCAGGTTTAGTGATGAAAGCGTCCATACACAGGCCTGGCCTGCAGTCGATGAAAGCTTCATAAATGAAGAAGCCGAAGCTGCAGGGGAACTGATTAAGGAGATCACAGGTGAGGTCCGCAGATACAAGTCCGAACTGGGAATGGCACTTAATGCTCCCCTGAAGAAGCTTGAGATCTATAATGCAGGTATTGATACAGGAGATATCGCAGGCGCCACAAACTCGAAAGTTGAGTTGATGGAAGGATCTCCTTCCTTTGAATATGTGCCAATGGAAGTTAAGCCTAATATGGGTATCCTGGGCCCCATATTCAGAAAAGACGCAGGTGCTGTCGTGAAAGCTCTCAAGGCCGAAAACCCTGCTGCGGTTGAAGCCCAGGCAGCCTCAGGAAAAATAACCGTTAATGTAAACGGTAAACCTATCGAGCTCGAATCCGAATCCGTAGAGATAAGGAAGGAAGTTATCTCCGGTGGCAGAGAGGTCGATGTTCTTGAAGTCAGAGGTGCGATTGTTGTAATCGTAAGGTAAGCAAAAGCTTACCTTTTTATAAAAACATCCGATGTTATTCGGATGAGGTTTATTACATCGGGAGCGCAGAGGGTCACGAATACCCCATCCTTCAGGTTGGGGATGAAGTGAACCCTCGCCTCTTCGTTTTTCTCTTTAAATATCTAAACCATAGCTTCCTTTTATAGAGATAGTAAATCGGATAGGAAA
>DATMYS010000029.1:0-3928 GCA_035560835.1 Methanosarcina sp. | reverse complement strand
CAGGCCAGACAGGATAAAATAATAATTTCTATTTCTGAAACACAAAAATTCTTCCTCCAGAATGATAGAAACCTCCGTTTGTAAAGTAAAAAAGATAACTTTTTATGTTAATTAAGACATTTTAATAGTAGTAGTTGTGGGCGAGATTTTGGTACATAGGAGATGATAAGTGGTGTAATGATCCACGAGAAGGTTGAAAGATAATAACCTCAGGAGAAGATCACCGTGAAAATACTGCTTGTAGATGATGACCCTTTGTTTTTAGAACTATCAAAGACCTTCTTAGAAGTCTTCCATGATATAACTTCGGATACTGTAGACTCTGCAAGGGAAGCCCTTCAGAGGCTTGAGAAGTACTCCTATGATGTGGTAGTCTCAGACTATGATATGCCTTTAATGGATGGCATCACGTTCTTGAAAACTATCCGTGACAAAAGGATTAACACTCCCTTCATCCTGTTCACAGGTGTGGGTAGAGACGAACTTATGCACCAGGCAATCGAGAGTGGTGCGAATTCCTTTATTCAGAAAATAGGGGACCCAAAAGCTCAGTATTCCGAACTGTCAGAGAGAATCTGGCAAGCTGTCAGCAGCAGTGCAGGTTACTAAAAAGAACAGAGTAAGAACTTTGACCCCTGCGGTAGTTCTCTACCAGATTCGAAATGTTTATACCTGTCAATAGCTGATGCTAAGTCGGTTTTTTGCTCTTTTTTCTTTACAGGCTTTTAGAAACATAATATAGCATATTTGAGTTTTATTTAGTCTTCAATAGCTTTATTTAGCCCACCTCTACTTAATAAGAAATAGAATTATCCAACAGGCCAGGAAAAGCCTTCTGTAACAAAAGATTTCTGGAATATATTTATTTCCTTGTATATTCATGCCTTTATGGGGATTTTATGATTCAGGAGTACAAACTGTTTATAGGGGGAGAATTTAAGGACTCGTCAACTGGAAAGACTTTTGAGGATATAAACCCGGCTACTCTGGAAAGCCTGGCAGCAATACAGGTCGCTGGAGCCGAGGACGTAGACAGGGCAGTTGAAGCTGCTGAAACAGGGTTCAGGCTCTGGAGCAAGATCCCGGCTGCAAAAAGAGCTGAGGTACTCTTCAGGGCAGCCCGGATTTTGCAGGAGAGAAAGGAAGAACTTGCTGCCCTTATGACAGAAGAGATGGGAAAGGTGCTGCCCGAGACAAGGGGAGATGTACAGGAAGCCATTGATATCACAAATTATGCCGCAGGGGAAGGAAGACGGATGCTTGGGGAGACAACGACTTCCGAACTCAAGGAAAAGTTCTGCATGACCGTACTTAGGCCAATAGGGGTAGTTGGCTTAATAACGCCCTGGAACTTTCCGATTGCCATTCCCGCGTGGAAGATTATGCCAGCTCTTGTAGCTGGAAACGCGATTGTTTTCAAGCCTGCAAGTGACACGCCTCTGCTTGCCTTCAAACTGATAGAGGTGCTTAATGAAGCAGGCTTGCCTCCAGGAGTAATAAATCTGGTAACAGGGCCCGGAGGAACTGTCGGGAAAGCTGTAGTCCAGCACCCTCAAATAAAGGCTATTTCCTTTACAGGTAGCCTTGATACCGGGAAATGGATAATGGAAGAGTGTTCAAAAACCATGAAAAGGGTCTCTCTGGAGCTCGGAGGCAAAAACCCGGTAATTGTTATGGATGATGCCAACCTTGAACTGGCCCTTGAGGGTGTGCTATGGGGAGCTTTCGGGACTACCGGACAGCGTTGTACAGCTACTAGCAGGCTGATTTTGCATGAGAAGATAAAGGACGAATTCATAAAAAGGCTGCTTGCAAAAGCAAAAGCTCTCAGGATAGGTGACGGACTCCTGCCTGAAACGGACATCGGACCTATAATCAACAAAGCGCAGCTTGAGAAAATCGAGAGATACGTGAAAATAGGAAAAGAAGAAGGAGCAACTCTTCTTTATGGAGGGAACAGAACCGATCCCGGACTTCCCGGTTATTTCTTTGAGCCTACACTATTTACGGATGTTAGACCAGATATGAGAATTGCACAGGAAGAGATTTTCGGGCCAGTACTCGGGATCTTCACAGTTTCAGGCCTTGAGGAGGCAGTTGAGCTTGCCAATAATACCAAATATGGGCTTTCTTCGGCAATCTACACCGGAAATGTAGGAAATGCTTTCAGGGCAATCGAAAAAATTGAAGCCGGAATCACATATATTAATGCTCCTACAATAGGGGCCGAAGTTCATCTCCCTTTTGGAGGCGTGAAAGGGACAGGTAACGGTTTTAGGGAGGCTGGTACCGAGGCTATCAAGGAGTTTTCCGAGGTAAAAGCTGTGTATATAGATTATAGTGGCAGGCTGCAAAAAGCCCAGATTGATTCGGCGGAATGAGTTAGAGAACAGTGAAAAATAGGGGAGGAGTGTATTCTGGCTCAGAAGAAAACCGAAGAATTTGAAAAGACTCAATGGACGGAAAAGTCTGAAAAAAATAAGGCACAGGATATGTGGTGCAATAGTGATTCTCATGAAGAGGAAAACGATCTGCTTGATATCGTCGGCCCGAAATCCAGGGAGATTATCTGGCAGGACTGCAATATAACATCGGCCTGTGCATCCCGCCCTTATCCTTTGGTTGTGGACAGCGCAAAGGGTTCCGTAATCAGGGATGTTGACGGAAGAGAGTATATTGACCTGGTTGCAGGGATTGCTGTTATGAATGCAGGCTATTCCAACCCTGAGGTTAAAGCTGCAATCTCAGCCCAGCTTGAAAAAATGACTCACTGCGGATATGGGGACTTCTTTGCCGAGCCTCCTGTGAAACTTTCAAAAAAGTTAGAAGAGTTTTCAGGATATTCAAAAGTTTTTTACTGCAACAGTGGGACTGAAGCCGTGGAAGCTGCAATCAAGCTTGCTTTCTGGAAAACAAAACGGCAGGGCCTTATCTCTTTTTATAACTCCTTTCACGGCCGGACTCTGGGCTCCCTCTCCCTTACCTGCTCAAAAGCCAGGCAAAAGGAACATTTTCCTGCGCTTCGCACAGCTCATTCCCATTATGCCTACTGTTACCGCTGCCCCTTTAAACTCGAATATCCTTCCTGCGGGATCGAGTGTGCAAAAGAGCTTGAAAACCTGATTTTCAGACGGGAATTGAGCCCGAAGGATACAGCTGCCGTTTTTGTGGAACCAGTCCAGGGAGAAGGTGGGTATATCGTACCCCCTCCTGAATTTCATAGGGAAGTAAGGCGGATCTGTACCGATAACGATGTTCTCCTTGTAGCGGATGAAGTCCAGGCAGGCTGCTTCAGGACAGGCCCTTTCCTTGCAATGGAAAATTTTGGGGTCAGGGCTGAAATCTCATGCCTTGCAAAAGCCCTTGGAGGAGGGCTTCCAATGGGAGCAATACTTGCAGACCGCCAGCTTATGGACTGGCCTCAGGGCGTCCATTCAAACACCTTCGGAGGAAATCTTCTGGCTTCAGCCGCGTCTCTTGCGTCTCTCGAATTTCTGGAAAAGGAAAATATAGAGAATCGAGTAAAGGAGCTTGGTTCCCAGATGAAGCAATGCCTAAAAGAGCTTCAGGAAAACTTTCCCTGCATTGGGGACGTACGCGGCCTCGGTTTGATGGTCGGAGTCGAGATTGTAAAACCTGATAAATCAATAGACCCGATAAGGAGAAATCGAATTCTGAGGGAAGCCTTCAAAGAAGGAATTCTGCTTCTCCCCTGCGGAGATTCGGTAATTCGTTTCTCTCCACCGCTGGTTATTACAGATGAAGAACTTGACTTTGGACTCGAAAAGTTTCAGAAGGCTCTGAAAAAAGCAGGCACTTAAGCTTCCGAAAAAGATAACGAAATTAAAGAGTCTTGGACTATGAGTAAAAAGTGAAAAATTTCCTAAATGAGTTTTTGCAGTCTTCAAGAATAAATTAAAGGTTAGTT
>DATMYS010000028.1:0-5259 GCA_035560835.1 Methanosarcina sp. | reverse complement strand
CAATGCAATTGATAACGATTTTTCCTTAACCGATGACCAATGAAATTATATAAACTATAAGGAAAGGGTATACCTGTAATCGTCCAGAGAAGAAAGTAAAATGTGGTAATATTAAATAAAGGTATTATACTATTCCTGTAGAAAGACTTTTCTCAATCTTAAAACTCTATTCAATCTTTTGCAGACAAGGCATCCCAAAAATATATATAACTGGAAAAATATATAGAGGTTCCCAAAAGGTAATATGCGAGAGAGGCTGGACGGCTGACGGGCCTTCAGGTCTGAGGAAAGTCTCCCCACCGCTCCGGATACACGAACATCTGTAAAGGATGTCGGGCGAGAGCCCGGGCCCTGGCACAGAAACGAGAACCATCCCCTGAAAATGCGATGATGCAGAAGCTGAGGTCTCAGGGAGAGTGGATGAAACGGCGAATCCTCGTGGGTGCAAGTTGGAAATCGGGAAAAAGAGAATTCCGGAATCTCCCGGTTGTCTTTGGAAACGCATAGCCGAATGCCGTCACTGCAAGAGTCCTCATGACCATTTCCTTCACTGATGGGTGGCAGGAAATCTTTGCAGGAACAGAAGGGAGCTTACTTGCCTCACTCGCATAAACTTACTTTATGGAATACCCATTTTGTATCCTTTTTTCCTCTATTCTGATTTTTTTATTCGTTTTTTCTTTATTCCCGTTTCCTTGGTTTTTCCTTTATTTTTTCCTTAGTTTTTATCAATCCTTATCGGTTCCTTCCAGTGTAAGACTTTATTCTGGAGGCAGGTTCGGCAAGGCAGAAATTTAGCAGTAACCAGCGGACATAGTCTTTATAATTCCTGTTGGTTACCACTTCATCCAGGTATTTATCCAGGATCTCCCTGTTGCTAACAGCCAGTTTGAAAGAGGTCTCAGGAAAACGATGCGTTATTTTTTCCAGTTTAAGAGAACTGACAAGATAGTTCCCGAATTCCTGCCTGCAGTCTGACTCGTAGGCTTTAAGGCTACTCAACTTCAGGCTGTACATGACAAGGTCGGAAACGGCCTCCGCAGCAAGCTGTCCTGACCGGATCGCGTATGAAAGACCTTCTCCCGTGAAAGCGTCTACAAATCCAGCAGCATCCCCGCTAAGAAGCAACCTTGAGTTGAGTATTTTTCTTTTTATCCCGCCTTTTGGGATAATATGGGAACGAACAGGAAAGTCCCCTGATAAGCCGTTTTTCTCCAGAAAATCCAGCAATACTTTTTTCGGATGCTCAAGATATTCAGCTGTCCCTGCAATTCCTGCAGAATAATATCCCTCATGGGGAAAGATCCAGCCATAACCTCCCTGTGCGATCCCGAAATGAATATCTATAGTACCTGGAAACCGGTTCCTTATTACTTCATCGTCATCAGGAATTTCCGACACGAGACTCAGCCCATATTCTGTTTTTTTATCTCTTGGCCTTACCCCGTATTTGAGAGTTCCTCCTGAACCTTCCGCAATAAGAACAAACCTTCCCAGATAGGTATTATTCGTGGTTCTGACCTCAACCCAACCTTCTCTTTCAATACAATCCAGAACCTTTTCCCCGGTATGAACCTCAATTCCGGTTTCTCTGGCTTTTTCAAGCAGAAAATTATCAAAGACTTTTCTGGAGACTAGTAAGGCCAGGTTATTTTCTTTCTCTCTTTCTACAAAATGGTCCCGGAAATGAACTTTTACCTTTGAGATATTTCTCTCGATTATGTAATCAGGAAGCTTGAAATCCAGACAAGATAAACCATAAGAAGAAAGCGCCCCCGCGCAGGGCTTGTACCTTGGAAAATTTTCTTTTTCAATAAGAAGGGTTAAAAGTCCCCTTTTCCCGGCTGTCCTCCCCGCCGATGCTCCTGAAGGTCCTCCCCCTATTATAATAAGATCGTACATGTTAAGACACCCACTTGCTGAATAAGGGCAGCTATATAGACAGGAATAATCTGCCCTTAAAATAGATTAAGGCTGGAACGATAAAAAGGTAGATGAAAGAAAGAGAGTGCCTGAAAAAAGTTCTTATTCTATCATCTGAGTTTGAAATTCAGGAGGGCCCAGCGCAGATAATCCTTGTAACCAATCGTGAAATCCACAACCTCAAGATACTTGTCCAGGATTTCTCTATTGTGTATAAACGTTTTGAAAGATCTTTCCGGGAAACAATAAATTAATCTGGAAAAAATAAGGGAATATTTAAGGTGAGATCCAAACTCTGCCCTACAAATAGATTCGTGTTTATGAGGATCTTTTAGTTTTCCTCTCTGCTGAGAAATCTCGGCAAGAACGTTGGCAGCAATCTGCCCGGAACTAATGGCATAGGCTAGCCCTTCACCTGAAAAAGCGTCCACAAATCCAGCGGCATCTCCAGTTAGAAGAACTCTGGAACCAGTAATTCTTCTTTTAACACCACCTATAGGGATTTATGCCCGTACAACTTGTAATCATCAGTAAAACCATTATTCTTCAGGAATTTAACCATTTTAGCCTTCGGATTAGGATAATCTTTGACAGCCCCGAAAAATCCAACGGAATAATAGGTTTTATGAGGAAAAATCCAGCCGTATCCACTGTTCGCAATTCCTAACTGCAGTTCCACGGTTTTCCCCAGGCGTTCTTCAATTTCTCTTTCTTCGGCAGGGATTTCAGCAACTACGGATATCCCGTATTCATCCCTGGTATCTGCAGGCCTAACACAAGTTTTAAGGAACCCATATGTGCCTTCGGCAATAATAGCAAATTTTGCCTGATAAGTTTGTTCTTTTGTAATTACTTCCACAAATTCAGGTTTTTCCGTACAGCTCAGAACCTTTTCTCCGGTATGGATTTCGATTCCGGTTTCTTTCGCCTTCTTGAGCAAGAAGTTATCAAAAACATCTCGAGAAACCATCGAAGATATATGGTTATCCTTGTGAACCTCAATCATCTGATCTTTGAAGACACCCCTTACCCCCGTGACTTCCCAATCAATAATATCCTGAGGAAGCTCGAAATCAAGGTAAGAGATTGCATGAGCTGAAAGTCCTCCTCCACAGGGTTTGTATCTGGGGAATTTCTCTTTCTCAAGCAATAAGGTATTCAAGCCAAGCTTTCCTGCCCTTCTTCCGGCCGAGGCTCCGGAAGGACCGTCACAGATAATGATTACGTCATACCTGAAACGCCCCAAAAAACTAATCACTTTGCTACCCCAAAAGTTTAATTATTCTGAAATTTTTGTCAATATAAGGGACACACTATTAATTATTCAATTTAAAATTGGGTAACTGTCCAGGGTACCCAAAATCAGTCTACTAATGTTGATTTGGAGTTGTTCTCCAAAAAATTCCCCCTTAAATTTTAAACAAGATGGCTAATGATGTTGTTTTATTCAAATCGGACGATGCCATAGTTACAAAAACTACACTCTCAGCCTGCGTTTGTTTTATGAAAATACAGTAGAACTTACGCGGTTGAAACGAAAAATCAATAGCAGTAAATTTTTAACTGTCTAAAACGTATATCTAAATACAATGTCCATTGTGCTTGATTTTGTTTCTCAAGTGCGTAAGTCCTAATTAGTTTTCATTCAACCTCATAAGTCATAAGAGAGGAAATATCTAAGTGAGTAAACATCTATTTTCGAAATAAATAGTTAGATCTGTGATTTCAGAGTTACTTCCAATCCTTATTGGTGGACCCCATGTGCCGAATCCAGAGGAGACAACTATCTGATATTCTCCTTTTCTCAAATAGCCCCAACTGTTTTCAAATATATGCTTGGCAATCAAATTATTGGGGAAAAATTGTCCGTTATGCGTATGCCCAGACAATTGTAAATCGATTCCATTTCGCTGTCCCTCTTCTAGATTAATGGGTTGGTGATCCAACAGAATAATCGGGAGATTGTTATCGATTTCTTCTATAAGGCTAGATAACTCGAGACGTGATTTTCCGAACATACGACCAGCCATGCGATCATCTCGACCAATTATATAAAATTGATTATTTATTTTCGTGCATTCATCAACCAGCACACTAATCCCAGCCTGCTGCAAATATTCCACGGCCAGCTCACTATTGCCGCTAATATATTCATGGTTTCCAAGAACTGCATATACACCGTACTTGGATCTTAGTTTTTTCAGTATTTCCGGCATTTTATTATTGGCAAACAATCTCACATCCTCGTCTATGGTATCCCCTACAAGAAGCACAATATCTGGATCAAGCTCGTTGATTCTATTAACCATTGCATCAAGACGATCATTATCAACTACCAGCCCAAGGTGTATATCGGATACCATAACAGCATGAATTTCTGATAAATTTTGTACTCTTTTTTTAATGGTGATATCATAATGCACAACTTGTGGACGATTTGCATTCCAGGTTCCATATATTAAAAGAAGAAAAACAAAGGATAAAACTAAAAATCCCCAGTAAAATGATGGATATTGAATAATCTGTGTTGTTGGAAATATGATATTAATTAAGTGATGAAGAATATCCACAACGATCCACGTCAAAAAAGAGTAGTAAACAGCAGCCAGCCAGTAATCACCTGTTACAGTGATAAAATCATTTACATGTCCCGGATAAAATCTCTTTCCTAATCTGGATACAAAAATTGATGTTGCAAGAAGTGAATAGCAGGTCCAGTAAAGAAAAGAGTAAGGTTCAATAAGATTTTTTAATGATTGAAAAAAACGTAAACCTACATAATAGTTTCCAGCAACATAGAGCGAGATAAAAATACTTAAAATACCTAGAAAAAGCAAACTTATTTTTTTGTTTTTCTTTACTCTATCCGTCATAATATTCTATCTCATAAATACTGTTTTTTTTAATAACACTAGGACTTTACGCACTTGATATCCAAAATCAAGTGCATCAAACGCTGTGGTTTAAATTTACAGTTTATACAGTTAACGGTCTAATGCTGTTGATTTTTCAGTTCAACTGCGTAAGTCCTAATAAATAATGGTAATGCAACTATTTATGAATTAGATTTTTTAACTTACTCAATTCTAACAAATAAGTTTACTTTATTTTTCCTGCTCAAAAGTGTCTCCGGTTTCTGACAATAAATCGATATCCAAAAATTATGTTCAAAAGTTACTTTGGTTAGTGTCTACAGCTCCAAATTAAGGACTCAACTATAATTCGTGTTTTTGGCAGGACTTATTATTTTATGTCTGATTTTTGGGTTTATGAACTGAATTTTGAGAGAAATCCTTGTGTTCTCAAGAATATGACATCTAAGTTAGTATAATATTA
>DATMYS010000027.1:0-5704 GCA_035560835.1 Methanosarcina sp. | reverse complement strand
GAACTTAATTTATCTTAGCGTCTCTGGTGATTACCAACCGCATATTATCTCATATCGAGATTTTTTCAATATCCCGGTTCAATATTAGTAGACCACCAATTGTATATTTCCTCTCCGCTTGTAAGCCAGGCATTTTTGCCGGAGACATACTTGAGGAATTTTTCGTAATACTTAAGGCTTTCTCCCTCAATAATTGTATTGTTATGCCACAGAATTGTGATTACACCATTGTATTGTTCAACCTTATCAACAAGACTTTTTGTAAGTTCCCAGGCCTTTTTAACGTCAAGTCGCATGTAATTTCTTAATAAAGTCCGATCCATAACTATGAGAGGAAGTTCAATGATATCGATTTGTTTTCCCGTGTTTATATTATAAGGTCTGAAAGGATGGCACATACCATTTCTAAAGCCTGCACAATCCGAATACCCGAATGTTGCGTCATACTTAAAGTTTGCTTTGCTTAACAATTCCCATGTATCCGGTACTTTAAATCTTAAATAATGATTTCTGTACCCTATAACCTGCTTGCCGAGAACTTTTTCAAGTCTCTGCTTTTTTTCCATTAAATCCTCAAAACTCTTGTAAGATTCATGCCCTCCATGCAAACCTACTTCCCACCCATGAGCGGATATAAACTTCAAGTCGGCTTCGAGATCCTCAATTTCATAATTGAAGTCTTTCTCTCCAGGCCTCAGGGCCAGAAAATAGAAGCTGGATTTTGCATTATATTTTGCCTCCAGCTCCATTATTTCTCTAAGGTTCCAGTAAGGGTTCCACTTCTTGTTAATTCTGCAAAAAAGTATCTTTATAGAATCTGTTAAATTTCCTTTAGCAAAGGCTTTGGCAGTTCCAATGATCGAGTAGAGCTTTTCCGGATATATCACATCAATATCGTGAGTAAGGCAAACCGCGAATTTTTTTCCATCTGGATACTCAGGGCGCAACCCGTTTTCTACCAGAAACCTGGAAACTCTGGGGTCAAAAACATTCCTCTGGCCGCTTAGATAGTAAGGAAACCTATCGTACTGGTCAGAAAAGGTCAAGTTGTATTCTTCTTTTTTACTAAACAGATCCCAAAGTTCCTCGTTTTGTTTTAGTTTCTCGATCATTTTTTTAGCTCTTTTTTCCAGATTTAAAATCTTGAACTAATCTGTAAAGGAGATTTTATTTTACATTATTAAATGTTCGTTTTTATCACCTCTTCCTATCCCCTTATAGACAAATCCTTTAATAATAAACTCATCCGGTTCAATTATATTTCTTCCATCCACAATAACCGGATTTTTCTTGCCTGTAATTTTCTTTGCCCAATCAGCCTTTATATCAGAGTAAACACTATGCCCTGCAAGAACAACCACAGCATCCGTGTCACTGATAACATTTTCAAGATCATCTGAAATCTCAATCCCTGGATAGTTCACAACATAAGGGTCATGTACCGTAACTGTCGCACCTGCCTTCAGGCAGAGGTCTCTGTAAGGTTCTGAAGGTGTGTTCCTCGCATCGTCCGAGTCCCGAATGAAAGCCCAGCCGAGCATTGCAATCTTTGAGCCTTTTATTTCCTTTCCAACCCTTTTAAGAGCTGCAACAGTCAGGTTATACATGTGAATAGGCATGAAATCGTTGACTTTTCTTGCGAGCACGTAGATAGAATCTGCACCTTCTGGATAGTCAAGCTGTCCGTTTCCTATCTTAACTCCTCTCTCCAGGTGGTACGTGTCCTTGGTAAGGCAGTGACCTCCAACGCCTGCCCCTGGCCAGAGTACTGCTCTTGTAATACCCTCTCCTTTTAGACTGTCCACTCCGGTCCTGACATCATACACATTTATGCCCATGGCTTCACAGTAAAGGGCAAGCTGGTTGATTGCTGCAATCTGGAGGTCGCGGAAGGTATTCTCTGCAGTTTTCGTGACCTCGGCTGCAGTTGCACTCATAGGAATTACTCTTCCTACAGTTAATACGGGAGAATAGAGCTCAATAGCCCGCCTGGTACTTGCTTCGTTAACACCGCCTACGATCCTGTCATGCTCTCTAATATTTTTCAAAAGTCTGCCTACCATCACTCTTTCAGGGGCATGGGCAAGGGCAAAGTCTTCTCCTGCTTTCAGGCCTGACTCTTCTTCAAGAATCTGTTTTGCCATACCTTCGGTTGTGCCAGGGGTGATTGTGGACTCAAGAACTACGAGCATACCTGGTCTCAGGTTTTTTCCGACGTTTCTTATACCTTCAATGAGTGCGGAAAAGTCAGGTTCCAGGTCTTTGGGATTTGCAAAAGGAGTCTGGATTGCAAGCGTGACGGCATCAAGTTCTGATATCTTTGAGAAATCGGGAGTGCACTCAAACTTTCCGGCTTTCACAACTTTGCTAATAAGGTCTTCCAAGCCAGGTTCTTCTCCTTTGAGAGGGCTTTCTCCACGGTTGAGCATATCAATCTTGTAACTTGAGCTTTTTGAATTGCGCTGGAAACCAAGAACTTTATTGAAGCACGGAGCATCTGCGAAAAGAACGGCTGAAGGAATACCTACATAGCCCATTCCAAGTACTCCTATTTTTTTGATTGGGCCTATTTCTTTGAAAAGTTTTTCTAATTTACTCATATTCACCACTTTCTAAATCGTTTCTTAGATTTTTTTTCAAACTTTCCTATCTTCAAAAGTTTTCGAAATTTATTTCTTCAGAGTTTTTTCGGCTTATTGTCCTACTTCAATTAATCTTCCTTCCCCGTAGGATTTTATAGCTGCCATTGCCACTTCAAGGGCATGTTTTCCGTCTTCTCCGCAGGGGTTAGGGTTTTTACCCGTTGCAGCACAATCTATGAAATAGGTGAGTTCGTTTTTCAGGGGTTCACTGTGTTCTACTTTGGCTTTTCTTATCCATTCGTTATCATGTAACTGTACTGTCTGATTAATGTAATCCAGATAGGCAACTCCTTTAATTCCAATCGCTGTTAGCTGCCTTACCTTGTGTGGAGTCAGCCAGTTTGTTTCCACAACCCCTGCAAAATTATGGTCCATACGCAGGATAATTGAAGCGTGATCTTCAAATGAATGAATGTCGGCACCTGCAATTGCATAAACACTGTTTATTTTCTTGCCGTATAGGTATGAAATTACATCTATATCATGGACACCAATATCCAGGATTACTCCCACGTCTCTTATTCTCGGGTTATAGGGCCCTACTCGTTTGGTTGAGATTGAGACTATCTTTCCCAAAATGCCTGAGTTTATAATCTCTTTGAGTTTTATGACAGCGGGGTTAAAGCGCTCGATGTGCCCAACCATGAGGATCTTTCCCGTTTTTTGTGCGGCTGCTATCATCAGGTCCGCGTTTTCAGTCGTATCTGCAATCGGCTTTTCTACAAGGACATGTACGCCTGCCTCAAGAGCATCAAGTACAACCTGCTTATGCAGTTTGGTAGGAACAACCACGCTTACCGCGTCAAGCCCTTCGGCTAACATTTTCTTATAATCCGTAAAAGCTTTTGTCTTGAATTGCGTAGCCATTGCTTCAACACGCTTCTGGTCTACATCCGAGATTCCGGCAAGCTCCACGTCATTCATTTCACTGTAAATCCTTACATGGTTCTGACCCATAGCACCTGTACCTATTACTCCTACTCTAATCAAAAGTCTCACTTCCTGGTTCTGAGAATGCGGTGGCTGGAAAACTAATCAATCCTTTGCATAAAATTCTTTGGTTGCTTCGACTACTTCCTGCAAATCGGTTCCAGATAGTGCAGGATGCACAGGGAGAGAAAGAACCTCTTCTGCTGCTTTTTCTGAGACAGGCAGGGAGTCTCTATATCCAAGTTCCCTGTAGAAAGGTTGTTTGTGAATGGATATAGGATAGTGGACTCCTGTTCCTATTTCTTTTTCTTTCAGGAAAGCTGCCAATTGATCTCTCTTCTCTGCTCTGACCGTATACTGGTGGAATACGTGCGTGCTGTCGGTTTTTGTCACTGGTGGCACAATTCCTGATATTCCTTTTAACCCTGCTGAAAGAATCTCTGCATTCTTTTGTCTGATTGCGGTAAATTCATCCAGCTTTCCAAGCTGTACAAGCCCGATTGCAGCTGCAATATCAGTCATGCGCAGGTTGAAGCCCAGCATTTCATGCAGATAGCGGACTTTTGAGCCGTGAGCCCGGATCATTTTTGCCTTTTCTGCAATTTCCTTCTCATCTGTAGTGAGCATTCCACCTTCGCTGGTTGTCATATTTTTAGTAGGGTAAAAGCTGAATGCTCCTGTCCCAAAGCTACCCACCTTTTTTCCAAGGCATTCTGCGCCATGGGCCTGGCAGGCATCCTCAATTACGATAAGCTTATTATCGTCTGCAATTTCCATTATCGCTTTCATGTCTGCAGGGTGCCCATAAAGATGGACAGGCAAAATAGCTCTGGTTTTTGGAGTGATTTTCTCCTGAATTTTTTCAGGATCTATATTATATGTAGCTGATTCAATATCTGCAAAAACAGGTTTTGCCCCGGTATAAAGGACGCTGTTTGCTGTTGCAATGAAACTGAAGGAACTTGTAATCACTTCATCTCCTTTTCCTATACCATGGGCAAGAAGCGCAATGTGCAAAGCTGCAGTGCCAGAGTTGACAGCAACTCCATACTCACAACCAGTGTATTCAGAAAAAGCAAGTTCAAATTCTTCGACTTTCGGTCCCTGTGCAATCATTCCTGACCTCAGGACCTCTGTTACTGCATCAATTTCTTCCTTACCCATTAGGGGCTTGGCAATTGGGATCATTTTGGAACCTCTTTTAATAATCTTGATAAAACTAATCTTACTTACTCTTTATTTTCGATAGGTTTATATTTGATTTAACTCCTTTAAATCTTTTGGCAGTTCTTGTATTCTGGCAGGCACTCCAATTGCAAGTTTCCAGGCGGGCACATCTTTTGTCACAAGTGCTCCCCCGGCAACCATTGCTCCCTCCCCTATTTCAACATCGGGAAGTAGGGTGGCGTTTGCACCTATAGACGCACCTTTTCTCAAAAAAGGACCCTTCAATTCGTATTTCTTTCGAATAGGATATTTATCGTTGGCCAGAACGGCACAGGGCCCAATAAATACATTATCCTCGATAATGACATTAGTTGGAATGTAGACATTTCCTTGAATGCTTACATTGTTCCCTATTTTCACATGGCCATCTATAATGACGTTGGTTCCAATGAGAACATTGTTTCCAATTTCCGTATTTTCTCTAATCATTACATTATGCCCGGTTTTGAAATTTTTTCCGGTTTTTACGTTGGAAAATATCGTTGACCCAGCCCTTACAATCGAATTCGGGCCTATCGTACACCCTGGAAAATCAAAGTTTTCAATTTCGATGTTTTGCTTCAGGATTTCCATCAGGATCCTGTGTTCAGGGTATCCTAGAATCACATTTTCCATTATTACAGTGTCTCTCCCAATTACAGAGATTCCATATATCTTAGAAGAATTATGAATTTTAAATTCAGTCGAGTTCATTGTTCCCCCCGTTTTTCTGGTTTTTTATTAGCCAAACAAGCTTTCTGTTGGAGCATAAAAACATCTGCTTACTTTTTTGTAGTTTTGTATAGCTCTTAAATAGCTTTCATTTTTTATATTCCCAATAATCGGGCCAATTCAAACTCTCAGGATAAACCCAAGACATTGTTATTATTTTTTTCCGCTATTCATTCCCTTTGACTTCTTTAACT
>DATMYS010000026.1:0-7067 GCA_035560835.1 Methanosarcina sp. | reverse complement strand
GCCTTAGTATAATAATGTTGCATTAAATGAAGAGGTGACTATATAAATCGAAGTTCTTTCCCAATTAATTTGCACTTGTATCCGGTCAAAACCTAAAGAAAAAGAGAGAACAAACGCAACCTTGTTTATATTAGTTTGCACTTGTATCCGGTCAAAACACCGAAAACAGGTACAATTAAACGCCGCTTCGTTTGCACGTCTAACGTTAACAAATTACTTAACCGAATGAAAATATATAAATATATTAATTGATAATGTTGTTTGGGGATAATTATATGGCAGGCACTTTAAAAGTTTCACCATCTATATGTGCATATCCAGACGACAAATACGAAAACCTTGAAATTGAGGTAATTCTTCCTGGGGTGGAAAAAAAAGATATTTCTTTTAAGATTACTGAGGACGGCTTTTACGTAAAAGCCATCAAGGAAGGGGTTGAATATGCGGACAGTTACGCAGTCTGCTGCCCGGTAGTTCCGGAAAAAGCCGTAGCAAAGTATTCAAACGGTGTACTTAAAGTCACAGTACCTTATCAGCAGCCCTTTGAAAATGCAGTGGATGTAAAAATCGAATAAAGTGAGGATGTAAAAACCGAGCAAAGTAACGTGAACTCACGCAGTTGAGCCTGGAAATTAGTAACATTAAACTTCAAGAGCATAAATCTCAACTGGTTTAAATCAGGATCTCTTGGAGAGACCTTTTTAGACTTGACTTTTTTTCTTAACTGCGTAAGCCTCGGTACAAAAAATTCAGTTTTATCAAAGAGGTTTTCAAATGAAGAAGATGACAGAACAACACCTTATCAATGCCTTCGGAGGAGAAAGCCAGGCACATATGAGGTATTTACATTTTGGAAATCAGGCCGAAAAAGAAAAATATAATAATGTAGCCCGCTTATTTCGCGCAATTGCCCACGCGGAATATTTACATGCAGGAGACCATTACCGGGAGTTAAGACATCTTGATGGGGGATTTGTCGCAAACAGCATGGCAGCTTTTGGCCCTGGCAATTCCTTGAAGAATCTTAAACTGGCCATTGCTGGCGAAACATTTGAAATTGAGGAAATGTACCCTGTATACATTGAAGTCGCAAAATTCCAGGGAGAAAAAGGCGCGCAAAGAAGTTTTGAATGGTCATACGCCAGTGAGAAACTGCATAAACAGCTTTTTGAAAAAGCACTTGAATGGGTTAATTCAGGAAAAGACGTTGAACTCGGCGCAATCCAGGTTTGCGAAGTATGCGGATATACCCTTGAAGGCGAAGCACCCGATAGGTGTCCCGTATGTAATGCATTAAAAGAGAAATTTACTGCATTTAAATAAGTTACTGATAAGCGCTTATCCTGTACAAGTTAATTCTTGTCAGGCTAATGGTCAATTCTATTCAGGCAAGTCTTTCTAACACAGGATAAGTATGACTTCTTAAGAGATCCTGGCTGTACCAGTTTTCTTACTGGAAGTGCATGCGTTTTGGAATAAGCTTTGATAAGCTCTGTTTTCATTTTCCTTACTTAGAGTCATCTATTCTGGAACCCAAAACTGCACTGCCAGAAAAAATTAATCTGGGATTTTATTGTTCGTCTCCCTGTTTTCAACCCAATCTGCAACTCTGGGCCAGAGCGACAGTGAGATTATCATGGAGATTACAAAAACAAAAATCGAACCTGCAGCCATGTCTACTTGGGTGTAGGCCGTTTCTCCTCTTGAGATGTTGGTTAAAAGCGCCCCTGAAAGGAAGATAATATCAAGCATCACCGAAGTGGCAAGACTTAGAAGAAGTACTACTTTTGGTCTGTTATCTGTGGAACCGAAATTTACCATATAACTCCCCTATTTTAACAATACTGTTTAATTGTTCTATTAAATATTACTCTGTCAAGAATTAAAACTGAAACTATCTGCTCCGTTTGCTTAAAGCTTGCTTCTTTTCATTAGCAGGGAATTGGTAGTCACTGAGACCGAACTGAGTGCCATAAAAGCGGCAGCAAGTTCAGGTGTAATCAGAATTCTGTGAACGAAGGGATAAAGAATCCCGGCTGCAATAGGGATACCTATAGTGTTGTATCCAAAAGCCCATATAAGATTCTCCTTGATTTTGCGGATAGTAAGCCTACTTAGCTTAAGGGCTGCAACAACATCTCTTAGATCATTTTTAATGAGGACAATTTTTGCAGATTCCATTGCCACGTCAGTACCCGCTCCCATTGCAATTCCCACATCGGACTGAATCAACGCAGGAGCATCATTAATGCCGTCACCTACCATCCCGACAAGCTTGCCTTCTTCTTGAAGTTTCTTAACTTTATTTGCTTTATCTTCAGGCAACACTTCGGCAAGTACCCTGGAAATACCCACTTCTTTTGCTATTGCACCGGCTGTAACAGCATTATCCCCGGTTATCATAAATACCTCAATGCCCATTTTTTTTAGGGTTTCAACTGCCTCTTTAGAGTTTTCTTTAAGAGTATCGGCAACAGCAACAAGACCTATAATTTCGTCCCCATAAGCAACAAGCATTGCAGTTTTACCATTCTCTTCAAACTCGCGCATTTTAGTTTCCAATTCCTTAAAGGAAATTCTGTTTTCTTCCATTAGTTTGCGAGTGCCAAGTAAAACTCTTTTTTCTTCAATCTGAGCTTCTATTCCTTTTCCAGGAATAGAACGGAAACTTGCTGTTTTTCCAAGGTTGATTTCCTTTTTTTCAGCCCCTTTTACAATTGCTTCTCCGAGAGGATGCTCCGACCCTTTTTCAGCTGTCGCTGCAATAAATAGTAACTCTTTTTCCTCATGGCCCGCAACTGCAAACACATCTGTAAGCTTCGGGGCGCCTTCCGTAAGAGTTCCTGTTTTGTCGAAAACGATAGTATCAAGTTTATGCGCCATTTCTAGGGCGTCCCCTCCTTTTATAAGGATTCCATTTTCCGCACCTCTACCAGTGCCAACCATAATGGCTGCAGGAGTTGCAAGCCCAACTGCACAGGGACAGGAGATTACAAGGATAGTAATAGCTATGAGCAGGGAAAAGAGGAAAGGACTAATGCCTCCGTAAAGGGCGGATTCCCCTACTCCATAGCGCCAGAAACCTATAAAAAACCAGAAAAAGAAAGACAAAAGGGCAAGAATATGCACAGACACTATGAAGTTGCCAGCAAAAACGTCTGCAACCCTCTGGATTGGAGCTTTGGTGGTTTGTGCAGTCTCCACAAGCCTGATTATCTGAGCAAGGGCAGTATCACTCCCAACCTTTGTAGCCCTGAACCTGAAAGATCCCATTTTGTTCAGGGTAGCTCCAATGACTGTATTACCTGGGCTTTTCTCCACAGGAATGCTCTCGCCAGTGAGCATAGACTCGTCTACTGCCGAACTGCCTTCCACAACAACCCCATCAACAGGAATTTTTTCTCCTGGCCGAACAACAACAATATCACCAACTGTTACTTCTTCTATAGGAACCTCTTTTTCTACGCCATTTACAATGATTCTTGACGTTTTTGCCTTGAGACCCATTAGTTTTCGGATGGCTTCGGAAGTCCGGCCCCGTGCTCTGACTTCAAGGTATCTCCCAAGGACAATGAAAAGTATTAGCAAAGCTACAGTGTCGTAATAAAGAGTGTCATATCCCGGTCCCAGATCAAAAAATGTAGATGCAACGCTGATTAGATAAGCTGCTCCAGTTCCACCGGCAATTAGCAAATCCATATCAGTTACGCCATGCCTGAAACCTTTGAAAGTTCCGACAAAAAACTGTCTTCCTGGAAAAAGAAGGATAAGCGTAGACAATATAAAAAGTACAACCGGGTCTGTGAGGAAGTGAGGAGTAATTGTCATGAGGAAAGGAAACGCCATACTCATGTTCCCGAGAGCTACAGGAATCCCCAGTACAAAAGCAAGGATAAGGTTATTTCTCTGCCTTCGGATCTCAGCGTCCCTGGACATCTGCTCTCTGTCCTCATACTCAACAGCTTCAGTTTTAACAGATGCTCCATAGCCAATTCCCTGGACTGCAGCAAGAATCTCCCTTACGGAAACCCGAGCTGAATCAAATTCTACAACTGCCTTTTCAAGCGGAAAATTTACTGAAGCTGAAATCACGCCTTCAGTCCTGTTAAGAACTTTCTCGATATTTGCAGCACAGGAGGCACAGCTCATGCCTTCAAGACTGAGTGTTACCGTATCTTTTTCTACCTTATATCCGATAGATTCGATGGCTTCCTCAATCTTCTTTGGAGAGATCAGCGAGGGATCAAAACCAACCTTTGCCCTTCCAAGTTCAAGGTTGACAACTACTGAGTCCACGCCTGCCTTTTTCTTCAATACTCTCTCAATATTTGAGGCGCAGGCCGAACAGGTCATGCCGGAAACTCCAAGAGTGATTTCTTTTTGGCCGAATTTCGGGCCTGAGATTCGCGGTTCTTCTACCAGTTCGCACGTTTCAACAAGAGGACAGGCTTGTGGAGTCTCTTCAGGTTCCTTTGATTCCTTTACAGCAGGCTCCACAGTCTTTGAAGTTGTCCCTTCGACCTCTGCTGTGTCAAAAACCTCTGTCCGAACCTCTTCCTGAGCTTCGTTTTCGCTTTCTGTTGAGTATCCTGCCTTCCGAATAGCTGCCTTTATATCATCCAGGCTTAATTTTTCAGAATCAAAGCTAACCGTTGCGCTTTCGGATTCAAGGTTTACATCAACGGATTTTACCCCTTCAAGAGACGAAATTGCATCCGCTACTCTTTTTTGGCAGTGACCACAGGTCATATCATAAACTTTTATAGAAACTTCCATCAAATCTGCCGCCTATTGAGGTTTTTCAAGATTCCCTTTAAAAGATTCTTCCGGGCTCTTATACAGTTTTATAGCCAGTTTTAAGCAAAGTCATCTGTATAATATACGCATCAGTTATCCGGCTGTCATAGGCTACATTTACGGTTCTTTCAGGAATATTGATGTTTAAAATGTTTACTCTGGAAACCCCATTGATAGAGGTAACCCTTGCGACTATATCCTTTCAGTACTGCATAAAGGTCTCGTATATTAAAAACGTAGTCTCCCCTATACGTTTACCCCAAAGCATAACTATGTTTTTCAAACAGGCGTTTCACCTATATATAAAAAACTTGTACCTTTTAGTATAACTTTTTAGTATATAATCTTTGAAACAACTAAGAGATATTACTTACTTGGGACTACATATTAAATAGGTTCATACCCGGCTTCCCTGATTGCAGTTTTGACCTTTTCAGTGTTTGCCTTCCCTTCTTCATAATCAACAATTACCTGTTTTGTCTGAAGGTTTACGTCCACCCTCTGTACTCCTTCCACAGCTTCAACTGCCTTTTTAACCCTCAACTGGCAGTGCATACAGGACATGCCTTCAACTTTTATGGTTTCTTGAGTCATATATTCTATCTCCAACTATAAGCCTAAAACTTTTTTAATATAAATCAGGTAATTAAACCCCGAGTTTCTAAGTTTTAAAATTATATGCCTGATTCTACGAATTTCTCAAGACAAATCATTATGGTTTTGAAGTTAGATTCTTGGGTTTGTGAGCTTAAACTAAGCACATAATTAGCTATCAATAGAGATTAATGTACCTGAGAACGTTGTTTTTTCAGTTGAACTGTGCAGTACTGACTGAAAAAACAATAATCTTAGACTCTCAATAGTTTAAAATACGAGCTTTTTGAACTTATGGTTTTTCCATTGGTCATCGGTTAAGGAATTTTCTTGCCTGAAAGCTATCGATTTTGCACTAGAAACATGCCTTAAACTCTGGCCTTTTTACATGAAATCGATACCCTGTTCCAGCCCACAATATGTTAAAATTTTTAATAACTGTTGTGGAAATGGAGGCAATTTGGCATGATGGTTTTTCTAGTTTATTAAAATCTCCCGCTGTTTTGAGGGCTTTTCCATTTCATCAAGAAAACGAAAATAGCATCCGCTATTCTTTTCTGGCAATGGCCGCAGGTCATGCTATAGATTCTAATGATGACTTCCATAGGATCTGCCGCTGTCCAGATTTTTCAGGATCCTCTATTTAAAAGATTCTTCCAGGCCCTTCTACAGTTTTATAGCCAGCTTTAAGCAATGTCATCTGTATGACATACGCATCAGTTATCCGGCTGTCATAAGCTACATTTACGGTTCTTTCAGGAATATTGATGTTTACTCTGGAAACCCCATTGATAGAGGTAACGAGTCTTACGACCATGTCCTTGCAGTACCTACATACCAGATCATCTACTATGAATGTTGTCTCCCCGATGTGTTCACCCCGCAGCACAACTGTATTTTTCAAACAGGCGCTTCACCCATATACTAAAAATTTGTACCTTTTAGTATATAATCTTTAAAATCCGTCTAGATATTAGTTGCGCAAGACTATCATATTAAACGGTTTCATACCCGGTTTCACGAATTGCAGCCTTGACCTTTTCGAGGTTTGCTTTCCCTTCTTCATAATCAACAGTTACCAGTTTGGTCTGAAGGTTTACATCCGCCCTCTGTACCCCTTCCACAGCTTCAACTGCCTTTTTAACCCTCAACTGGCAGTGCATACAGGACATTCCTTCAACTTTTATGGTTTTCTGAATCATAGATCCATCTCCGTATAACTTTACCGAATAGTTTAACATAATATATTAATACAATAATTTCCTGAAATATTGTAGGATTGAATATTGTAGGATTGAATAATAATATATCCTATTTGCCACAAATTCTTTGCGTAAATTCAGGTTAATTAGACTGAGTTTATCACTATATTAGATAATGAAAGAACGAAATAAAACTCGGAAAATTAGAATTATCTAAGGTATCCTTTCCCAAAGAGAAAAAGCCTCTAACCAAATTTTTCGATCTTATTTTGATATTCTGAACTGGAATTTATCAGCTCTTCGCTGTTTTTGTATGGGTAATTTAAGAGCTGATCCCAAAATTAGGAATTACTTCTCTTGATCTCGTTTTAGAAGTAACTGCTCGAACTTCTGGATTTTTGATTCCAATCGTTAATTTTCACACCCGATTGAATTCTAACATTACAACTTATAAATATCTACATAATCTATATT
>DATMYS010000025.1:0-11365 GCA_035560835.1 Methanosarcina sp. | reverse complement strand
GTATAATAAAATATATAATTCAGGAAGTGTTGAAGTGTTTAATTAGTGTCACGTCATTCCTCAAGTGACGGATAAAAACACGACAATTTTATCCTTGCATCTTCTGTTATGAATCGCCAATTAACCTTTATATTCTTGTTGTTTCTAAATTTTGCCATATCAATGCCTCTTTCCTAACACCTCAATGTTATCCATTTGTATTCGGTTAAGGAATCCTAACGTCAAAATGACTACTGCAATCATCTATGCATCTCGATTTACATTTATATGTTTACAGAAAAAACAACAAAAATAACACATTTCTAATAGATTGTATCTTAACCGAATACAATAGATCGTATCTTAACCGAATACAAATGAAGGGAAGTTTGGTTCTTGGAACGAAACTTCAAATAAAGTAAGTATTCGAAGGAGATTCCTCCCTCGAAACTTAGCCTGCAGGCGAAGAATTCAGGGAGGAGTAGTTCACTTTCTTTTATATAGGAATATGCCGAGCAGGCAAACTACTCCGCAATATATTTCAAAACCAGATATTCTCTGGTTTTCTTTTTGTTCAGTTTGTAGTCCTTTATTCAATATATTGTATTCACCAATCATATCATTACCTGGCTTTGACTCTACTTCCTTCCCAATATCTTCACTTGAATTCAAAAGTTGGGTATGTTTAGGCTCCAGTATTTTTTGGTTTGTTTGACTATACTTTCTGTTAGCTGAGGAACTCTCAACAGGGGCATTATTTGCAACATTTATCGAGACACTACTAGAAGCTGTAGTATAATTCGTTGCATCCGAAGGGGTGAAGGCTACCTGCAATGTTTGAGTTCCCATATCTAGAACCGTGCCTGAAGCAGGAGTATAGACGAAAGATCCCGGGACAGATGCAGATGCATTTAACTGAGTTTCACTCAGGGAAGTTCCATAGGTGATGTCAG
Organism: Methanosarcina sp.; assembly: GCA_035560835.1. Lineage (GTDB taxonomy): Archaea > Halobacteriota > Methanosarcinia > Methanosarcinales > Methanosarcinaceae > Methanosarcina. Next base: position 10,433 of record DATMYS010000025.1, on the reverse strand, counting down.
CAGGTTTACTCCAAGTTATCAAAGGTGTAGCTTTATTTACGGTTAATGAAACACTACTTGTAGCCGTGGTATAGTTTGTTGAGTCGGTAGGTGTGAAAGTGGTCTGTAAGGTTTGAGTACCAACTCCCAGGGTAGATCCAGAAACAGGATTATATATAAAACTACCAGGAACGGAAGCATTCGCATTTAATTGAGTATCGCTTAAAGCTGTACCATAAATTATAGCAGCAGGGTTACTCCAGGTAATTGTAGGAGTTGCCCTAGTTATTTCTAAAACATTGATTGTAACATCTGCTGTTGCATTATTGTAGTTTGCATCATCAGCAGATGTGAAATCAACATGTAAAGTATGAGTCCCTGAACTAAGAACAGTTCCTGAAGCTGGAGTATAGACGAAAGACCCCGGGACAGATGAGGATGCATCTAATTGAGTTTCACTCAGGGGAGTTCCATAGGTGATGTTAGCAGGTTTACTCCAAGTTATTAAAGGTGTAGCTTTATTTACAGTTAATAAAACACTACTTGAGGCTGTGGTATAGTTTTTAGTATCGGTAGGAGTAAACATAACCTGTAAAGCATGATTCCCTGCACTAGGGATCGTTCCAGATGCAGGAGTATAGACAAAAGATCCTGGTACTGAAGTAGAAGCATTTAACTGAGTTCCACTTAATACAGTACCATAACCTATAGAGGAAGGTTTACTCCAAGTTATCAAAGGTGTAGCTTTATTTACGGTTAATGAAACACTACTTGTAGCCGTGGTATAGTTTGTTGAGTCAGTAGGTGCGAAAGTGGTCTGTAAAGTTTGAGTACCAGCTCCCAGAATAGTTCCAGAAACAGGATTATATACAAAGCTACCAGGAACTGAAGCATTCGCATTTAATTGAGTATCGCTTAAAGCTGTACCATAAGTTATAGCAGCAGGTTTTCTCCAGGTAATTGCAGGAATCGACCTAGTTGTATTTGATACAGAATGCAATTCATAAGTAGTGTTATCAGTTGCTGTAAATATAACTCCATCATCTACAGATGTATACGGCACATTTACCCCATCGTGATTGATCTCAATATTTGACACGTTTGTCATTACGTTAAGTGTACATGGGTATCCGCTAGTGTTTACAGTAAAGCGCATATAACTGTTATTAGAATCTGTAATATTTACTTGAGTTGTATTTTGGGCTGATTGTGTGAAATAATATTCGTATAACCCACACAGTCGAATATTGTTTGCCGCAAATCCATTGGAAAACATTGTAAAATAACTTGCATTAATACTACTACCTGATACTGGCTCTTTATCCGTAGTTATTGTATATGCCGGGAATATAACACCCTGTGGAATACTTGTATTCCACCATCGCCAATAAGAGTTACCCAAATTTCCAACTTTTAACCAGAGTGCACCAGATTCACATGAACGCCATATCATACCGTAACGCTGATATGCGTACATTGCCTGAGAAATATTACCAGAGTTCCCTTGTGCGCACCACGTTTTTGGCTGTCTCCCAAAAGTATTAACTATAGTAGTATATTCAGAATCCATTGTATCAATTGCAGTTTCATTCGACACTGTGCCAAAATCTACAGTATAGTGAATGCCCATTTCCCATCCTTCATCCAATAGTGCTTTTTCATACGCAACCTTGGCAGGATCTAAATTTTCAATGTCCACATAAATAGTACTTTTTTGCCCATTAGATTTCATCAAGTTAATACCATTTCCATTGTTCTCTGAATCAGGATATGTAATTGTAAATGCCGATATGGATCTGTTACCATATGATGTTATAATTTTTCTGGGTATCTCCTGTTTTATAGAGTACAAATGTAAAACATATGGACCGTTATCATTATTTGCAATATAGGATGAAAAATGCACCATTGGTTGATTAACAAATACATAATTCTGGTTTCTGGTTTTCATTGTTATAAATGGTGTTTTTGTATAGATTGTATCATTATATTTTAGCATATTAGTTCTATTAGATTCGTAACTTACTACGCTGAATGTTACTTTATTGTCTTTTATACTTGCTGCTGGAACAGTAATAAAACTAGGGTGTGTGTCTGCATCATCTCCAGTCCAATAAGATGTGAGTTTATAATCTCCATTAGCTTTTTTAAATACTGCTATGCGTGAATTACTTGCCATAACATTCACATAGGAACTGACAGATACACCTTCAGTTCCTAAAGTATAAGTCATATTACTGTCAGTTGTTGGATACAAGTTAGTAACAAACAGACTTCCTGATGCAGGTTTTTCATATACTATATCTGCACATTTCAATGTATTATTATATGTTAATATAACGTTTGAAGGTGCAGAAGCTGCGGTTGCTTCAATATACATACCGCGTGGAATGCTCGACAATTGAGAAAAATCTGTATTCACTAAAGTTAACGATCCAATATTACTATTATTTAATACTGTAATATAATTGGTTTGCATATTTATTGAATGACCTGTGGCATTAGAAGCGTTTAAAATTACGGTATATGTTCCAGCCAAACTGTAGGTGTGATTTGGATTTTGTTCATTGGAGTTCGGAGAACCATCACCAAAGTTCCACTCCCATGAAGTTGGTAAACCAGTGCTGGTATCGGTAAACTGGACTGACAGAGGAGCATAACCTTCGGTCTCATTGGCGGTAAAGTCTGAAATTAATGGATTCAGTACACGGTTTACCGTAATGACCATGGATTTTTCATCGCTTGAACCATCGCTATTGATTGCAGTCAGATTAACTGTATAGTTTCCGGGAATAGTGAACTCATAGACTGGATTTCTGTCATCAGAGTCAGCATTTCCATCACCGTTAAAGTCCCATGCTACCGAATCTGCATTTTCGGACAAATCGGTAAACTGGACAGTTAGTGGAGCATGACCTTCTGTTGTATTTGAAGTGAAGTTTGCAACAGGGACTACTGGTTGTAAGGGGAGAGGAATTGTAGCCTCAAACTCATGTTCACCATATTCACCGGCATATGTCCAGTCAATATAACCAGTATCATTACTTGTGACGATCGCATAGTCTATGCCATCCCTGAGTATTTGGATGTGGGTGTTTGCAGGAAAATCACCAATGATGTGCCGTGTTGTAATGTTGGATGTTCCACATGATTCGCTCCATATTTTTATAGAGTCATTCCACTTCTTCACAGTAACATTCACGTGATTTGATGACGGAATGATAGTTGCACTGACCGCATTATTTATATTATTACATACGTTTGCGATTGTCCATGTAGTAGCCGTTCCGGCGGGATAAACACGCATAGTTGAATTCAGTAAATATACGTTTTTGATAGGGTCTATCTTTACCGTCCATGAACGATTCGCTAGATTAGCTGCGTGTTGTATGCCAACAATGGAGGGTACAGAATTATAAGTTAAATTTACAGTTCCCGTTTCATTTCCGTATAAATCGAGTTCTTGCAATACACCATCAACGGTTGGCTGATTTAAACTGTTATTCCCGACTAGCAATCGATAAATACCTGTACAGTTTGAAATATCAAGACTGGTCAGTTTGTTGTTAGATAATAATATATTCCCAGTCGTATGACAACAGCCAGATAAATTTGCAGATTTATAACTGTTGTTACGTGCGTCCAACAGTTCTAATTTCTGGGTACATAGATGAATTTCACCTGTTTGCTGCATATCATGGACATAAGTTTCAGTTAGTTCTGAACAATTATTGATCGGAATTATACCAGTAAAATTAGGGTTCGAGTGAACGCAAATATGCCACGCTTTTATAGTTTCCGGCCAATATATCATGGTTAATGCGCCATTGTTTTGTTTAGCCGCTCGGAGATCTGCAAGATTAGGAACATCTGATAAATCAATTATGGATAAATTGCATCCTTGAACACATATTCTCTTTAAGTTTGGTACATTTTTTAATGTTATATTTGATAAAAAATCACTTGAAAAGCATTCAATTGTCGTGAGATTCGTAAAGTTACTAAAATCTAACGATTTAATTGGATTGTCACATGCAGCAAACGTTACAAGTGATAAATTTACATTTTCCAATCCATTAATTGTCGATACATACTGATTTGTTTTCGATGGTATTGTACCGTTACTTGGTGTTACCCCACCATCTGCACCACTATAGCCAAGATCAATTAGATATAATGCATTCCATGGAGTTACTTTCAATGTCTGGTTTCGTGTTCCTGTAGTGCCAAAATTAACACTCGGGCACAGTGACGTTGATGTAGTACCGTCACTGAATGTCCACAGTATTTCTGGCGTTCCTGTTACTTTTATTTCGGGTTGAAATTTTGCACCTGTGGTTGTAAATGTAATATTCTCTGCAGATGCACACTCAGAGTTCTCAGAAACACTTATTATAGCTAACTTTGAATTTGTTCCATTTACATTAGCTGCAGTTAGATTAACTGTATAGATTCCTTGAGTGGTATATACATTAACCGGGTTTTGGTTTGTAGAATCAACAACTCCGTTGTTGTCAAAGTCCCAGCTTACTCCAGTTGCTTTTTCTGAAAGATCAGTAAACTGCACAGAAAGCGGAGCACAACCTTCACTTACATTGCTACTGAAATTGGCAACAGGAAGTACTGATAAAGGTTCTTCTAAAACAGTTGTCGTGGCTAACTTTGAATCTGTACCGTTTCCATTAATTGCAGTTATATTAACTGTATAAATTCCGGGAGTTGTGAACTTGTAAACTGGATTTCTGTCATCAGAATCACTTACTCCATCATCGTCAAAGTCCCAGCTCACAGAAGTTGCATTTTCTGAATTATCGTTAAACTGGACAGTTAAAGGAGCATAACCTTCTGTTGTATTTGAAGTGAAGTTTGCTACAGGAAGTACTGGTTGTACGGATAGAGGAATTGCGTAAATTTCAAACTCACGTTCACCATATTCATCAGCATATGTCCAGTCAATATAACCAGCGTTATTACTTGTGACGGTCGTATAATTTATACCGTCTCTGATTATTTGAACGGGAGTATTTGCCTGAAAGCCACCTATTATATGCTGTGTTGCGGTGTTTTGTGTACTAGATGACTCTTTCCATATTTTGCTTGTATTATTCCATGCAATTGGCGTGAACGTAACCTCACCGGAGGTGGATGTGATTATATCACTAAGTTTTTGAATTGTTTTTTCACCTGATGTTACCACGGTTAATTTAGTTACATTTGCCCCACTTAGTGTTGTGGAAACGCTTGCATCCTCTGCATACCAGATACCAGCATTATTCGGATCATATATTGTATAATTCGAGATATATCCTCGAGTATCCGTATTGAAATATGAGTTATCTTTATCGAAATGAATATTCCTAATTGTTTGATTCTGGTTAGTTACCTCATACCACCATTGCCCCATTGGAATAATCTTAATTCCAGCATTAGTGTAATTGGTCATTATCCTGTTAAAATCAGTGTAAGATATACTGTTTGCTTCCTGAAGTGGGTCTATTACAGAATGCTCATACACTGGATGTATAGTACCATGTGCGCTAGCAGCATCCCAGAACTTGATATTTGAAGCGGTCGAGACTGTGCTCGCTCCGTACATATATTCAATACCCGCACCAGAGCCACTACATGCAACCTGGCTATTCCGGTGCACTGAACCAAGGTGTTCATACATATAGTTTACCTGTGATTCATTTCCACCGTTCCCCAATGAACACCATGTCACAACATGCTTCCCATAAATGGTCTCGAAATCCGTGTATTCGGTGTTCATCAAATTTATGGCATCTTCAGCAGACAAAGTAGTCAATTTTTCCGAAAAATGTGCCCCTAATTCCCAATTTTTGTTTTGTATCAGATCTTGCAACTCTTCACGGTTTTCATCTGTGATGTAACCAGGATCGAGCCATAGAGTAGCAGTCGCATTATGTGCAACTAACCAGTCCTTGCCGTCTTTATAGTTCCTTCTAGGTCCATCAAAACCATATGCGAGCTTATTATTAGATGGCTCAAATGTGATTAACTTTTTAGGGATTGACTGTTCAAACTTGAGTATTTTAAAGCTTGAGCCGTTGCCAAGTCCACCAGGATAGACACGTATGAAATTACCTGTGGAAGCAACATATGGTGTGTGCTTATCATTATGGTATCTCGCTTCCAAATAAGTAGATGGATCTGATGTATTCCACATGCGAACAGTTTCGTTTGGATAGTACTCAAATGTAACATCAGCATAACCGGGATCTCCTAGTTTAACAGATGGATTTGTTAGGCTCCCATTTGCATCATAAGTATTCATGTACATCCGATAATATGTCGGGTACTTGTAAATCCCAATCTTAAATAGAGCACCTTGAACAAGGTATAAATTTGGGTTATTAGTGCCATCAGTAATATTATTTTTAGTAATATTTACCTGAATTCTGTATTTTGTATGCGTCGCAGGGTAGAGCTGCCCTATAAATAAGTTATCGTCGTCAGGTTCACGCCCTGAAAGAGTCATGTTACTACTATTCCATACCATTACAGTAGTATCATTAGCAACTATTGATGTATTTGCAATAAAAATATTGTTAGGATGTGTGCATAATCCGCTTGCATAATCGTTTGAGATTATTGCCTTCCATCCGTCATCGATATTAATATTTTCTGTTACTGCTGCAGATGCACACCCCGAAAGGATTAGTAACGTGCAAATCGCTAATGAGCAGTTGATTGCTTTTGACTTTAGTTTTTGTTTTATCATTGTTATCACTCGTCGAACTCGAACAGATTGCTATCAAATGGTATCGTATCACACCTTCTGGATTGCTACCAAATGTGATTGTCACATAGTTGTGTTATACTACCCTCATGCTCGTTGTATGCCAAGATCGCTAAAGATGACAACTTTTACCAGCAAGCACGCAATGAGCACATTATTTATTATCACGTAGCATGTATGTGTTTTCTTATACAAACTTCATAAATTTAATAAGCATGTGGATGAAATTATTTTCAAAGTATATATACTTATTTTTGGCAGATTCGACAAGAAGTTATACTACGAATTATACCACTACGCTATCTTTTCAGTTTGAGATAATCCTACTGTGATATTCATAAGTGGTAACGGTTGTGTGGATTTCACATGACAATATCAAGAAATCAATGAGCTTGACTTTAAGAATTGGTTGGGGCAAGACTGCCATGAAGAACGTAAAGTGAGCGGCGATAAGAATCAGGAAGTCAAATCAGCGAAAATATTTTGATATGCTCAAACTAAAAGGTACAGAGTCAGGATATGATGAGTTTGTCAATATTACAGCAAATGGAAAAACGATTCTCGATTCACAGATGGCTTCTAAGGCGTATCACATCATTTGTGATATGGAATTTGGGGAACTCTATATACTCCTTCTTTTTTTCAAAAAAATACTGTAAAGATCCTGTGAAGGAAATTCCTGGCATGGAGGCAGGGATTTTGGTAAAAAGCGAAAGCCATTTTATAATAGAGAGGATAAGGGTTCTAACTTTACACTACTCGAAAAATTACAGGTTTGCATATTTGTTGTTCTGCTGTACGAAGGGAAGCAAACTTCTGAAGATAAGTTATTCAACGATGTCCTCATGGGATAAACGATTACAGACGCTCAATTCTGCCAAGAGTGAAAAACCATAGAGTGGTGTCTTTAAATAAGTTTGAAAAAAGATATCAGGAAAAAGATTGATTTTTAAAAAAATAATGCGAATGTAGGTTTGATACAAATTATTTCTACAAAGCCCAAAAATGTTCTTTAAATTTACCTGTTCCTTCGCGAAATTTCCTCCAACAAATGTTCCATCTTTATCTGGAAAATTGTTGGAGATTATCAGTAAATTTCGAAATTTCATAATTATAACTCACTTACTACATACTTGTATTTTCCAGCATAACTCGTCCTTTCAATTTTATCAACATACTTGAATTCTACTTCCCACCCATCGGACTTCCTTTTAACTATCTCCCTGATAGTACCCAGCTGCTTCCTTATAGTATTCAGTTGTTTTTCATCAAGATCTTTTTCCAGTACCATGTTTATAATTATCTTGTCTAATTTCTTTTGGGTTACCTGAAATTCTACAACTCCATCAATTTCCTTTAATATATAGTTAAAAAACCCACCATAGACAAACTTTCCTTCAGGAGTTTGCAACATTTCATGCTGCCTTCCAATGACTTCCTTTAATAACTTAGACCCGCGCCCACATCCGCAGGTCTCATTAATAATATGTCCGATATCTCCCGTATTATATCTAATGAAAGGCATTGCGTAATTATGAAGGCTCGTTGCTAGTATCTCTCCAACTCCATTCTCCAGTTGTAAATTATTATTGTCCACAACTTCCATTATACCTCTTTCAGTGTCAATATGCAGGCCATTATGCTCGGGGCACTCGAAAGCACTTATACCACCATCATTCATTCCATAGTTATCATAAACTTCACGCCCAAATGTATTTTCAATATTCTTCCGCATATGTGGCATCAGTTTTTCCCCAGTAGTAAAAATTGCTCGGGGAGTGGTAATCTCAATTTTTTCCTGATTAATAAAACTTGAAAAGAAATTTATAGAAGATGCATACCCTCTTATAAATTCAGGTTTGAAAGAATTAATCACCTTGACGTATCGTCTCATGTCCTCAGTACCCATATCATAAGAGGATAATTTCCGGATATTCCTTGAGATCTCATGAGTTCGCGTGACCATATAAGAATCAATTCCTACATCCAGAGAGGCACCTCCCATTAATATCATCCTGTCTCCAAGTTTATAACCTCCATATCCCCATCCACGATATAACATGGCCGCGGACAGAAAACGATCATACCTCAACAGTCTGAATCGGAAGGGAGCACCCGTTGATCCACCTGTTGGAAATACAGAGTACTTCATTGAATCAAGGTTAACTGGCTTGAAATCTTCCCAGTTTTTTTTAATAATATTTTTGGTCAGGATGGGAAGCTTTTCAAGATCTTCAACAGTCTTGATGTCCGAAGGTTCAAGTTTCAACTGGTTAAATAATTTATGGTAGTACGGGACGTTCTTATACGCAAAACTGATCATGTTTCTAAGTTGTTTTTCTTGAAGCTCTTTTTTATCGTAGTAAGGTTTCCACTGGGACTGGCAAAGGTTCTGATAAACAGAATAAAATTTTCTATCTCCAATTTGATGTGCAAGAATGAACAGACTCTTATTCAAGCTCATAGCATTTCCCCCTTTAGTCACATGACTTCCCACAAATTTACTATAAAAAGAGTTGAATTAAGTTTGTCTTTTAGCAATTCTCTCTTTTTCCCTAATCGCCCCTTACATTCGAACTCTGAACCGGTATGATTGCTTTCTCTAGGGCTTTAGAATAATCAATTTATAATGACTATACTGGCTCGTATATCAAACTCCTCTTCTACACATTTGGTCTTGAGCGCATTCTTAGCTGATTTATTCATGCCCATCAGTACAAACGCTTAGGAATCTTATCTCCTGCAGTCACGTACCCGTCCATAGCGATGAAATTGTACTTCTCTTCCATGCAGAGCACCGTTATTGAAATTTATAAAGAGTGAACTCAAGGTTTTAGATATTAACACTAAATGCCATCACATTCAATTAATTAATAGAGTGTTTCCTTAATAAACTTTTTCAGTATTTTTATATAGATCCAATACATGCTGTTTTATTTGATATATTTGTCTATTAATCATTTCATCTGTCTCTCGTGAACGAGAAATGTTATATTCTATATTTAAATTCTATTTAAGTTTTTTAAATCCTCCATCAATGCCGATCATATTCTACAATATATTGAGCCTATCCAGAGACTCAAAATCTGATTTTTGAATCTCGGTATTTAGAACAGTCAATTGAATATCTGATCATGGAAAATGATCGTGAAAACTCCTGATGATTTGGAATAGAATAGATTTTGGGATAGGCTCATTATGTAATTTGTAGAACCGATCATGTACTTTTTTTACGAAAGATATAAACGCAACAATTTTTGCAGGGAAGTATCTTTAATAGGACTTACGCAGTTGGACTGAGAAATCAATAGAATTAAACCCTTAATTGTCTAAAATACAAAGTCAATCATAACGCCAATTGTACTTGATTTTGTACTTCAAGTGCGTAAGTCCTATTTAAAAGAAGAATCTGATCTCGAGCTCATCCCAAAACCAGCTTTATACTCAAAATTGATAAGAGTTTCAGGACTATTCTCGTGATTAGAAACTCATTGATTATTCTTAATTCTATATTTGGAGGAGCAGTTTTGAGTTATGGGACAGGCTCCTCCACTAGAGAGTATTGAATAGAGTAATCTTGATAAACTGTGGATGGTTTAATGGGGGAGACTTCCATACCCTGAATGAAAGTCCCTGCGAGAGATCTATTTCTTCTATAACATGCAGATTTTCCACTACCTTACTAGTATAAAAT